>JBEAVA010000083.1:0-4019 GCA_041161165.1 Actinomycetota bacterium | reverse complement strand
CAGTTGATGTAGTTGCATCTGGAACTCGTAAGGAAGAAATTCTTATGGGAACTGAAGAGTTAAGCATTGTGTGGCGTTTGCGCCGAGTGCTACATGCACTTGAGCCACAGCAAGCACTTGAATTGCTTCTAGAGAAAATGAAGGGAACCAAATCAAATGTTGAGTTCCTTCTTCAAATTCAAAAGACCACTACCGGCGGGGATATGCCAACTGGAAATGGATCTAACAAACAGGAGAGTGATCAGGCTTAATTATGCCTAAATTTTGACTGCTCTGCCCGAGCAGTTATTCTTTACCCCTCTAGTACTTCACTAGTCCTACTGGTTCACAAATGTTCTTTACCGAAGATTTGATCCAGTAATAATCAAGGAGAAATATGAAGAACGAAATCCACCCACAGTATGTCGAGACCAAGGTAACTTGTGGTTGCGGTGAAGTTTTTACTACCCGCAGCACAAAAGAGAATGGCTCAATTTATGTTGAAGTATGTTCTGTATGCCATCCTTTTTACACTGGTAAGCAGAGAATTCTTGATACCGGCGGTCGCGTAGCTAAATTCCAAGAGCGTTTCGGAAAGGCTGACAAAAGCGGCACTAAGTAGTTTTCTTTAAGAGAGCGCACCTAAACATCGAAAGATGTGGTGTGCTCTCTTTTTTAATTTCTTAAGACATTATTTTGAAAGGAGGATCAGATGGAACGGTTTGCCAAGGTTAATGAGTTGTTGGCTGAGTATGAATCACTTGAAGCGCAAATGGCTGATCCCTCAATTCATGCCGATCAAAATAAAGCACGCGCTCTTGGTAAACGTTATGCACAACTCGGTCCAGTAATTGCTGGCTATCGTGCATATAAGTTAGCTGAAGAGGATTTAATAGCTGGAAAAGAGTTAGCCGAATCAGATCCATCCTTTGCCTCTGAAATAGCTGCATTGGAGAAGTCCAAAGATGATGCAGCAGCTTTATTGGAAGAGCTATTACTTCCTCGAGATCCAAATGATGATCGTGATGTAATTATGGAAATTAAAGCAGGTGCTGGTGGAGATGAATCTGCAATATTTGCCGGTGATCTATTTCGAATGTATTCAAGATTTGCTGAAAAACAAGGTTGGAAGGTTGAAGTTATTGATACCACGCCAAGTGACATGGGCGGATATAAAGATATGTCCCTTGCAATTAAATCTAAGGGTGTAGCAAAACCAGGGCAAACTCCTTATGCAAAACTTAAATTTGAAGGTGGAGTCCACCGAGTACAACGAGTTCCAGAGACTGAATCACAAGGAAGAATTCACACCTCAGCTGCTGGAGTTTTAATTTTGCCTGAAGCAGAAGAGATTGATGTTGATATAAATATGAATGATCTTAGAATCGATGTTTATCGCTCTTCTGGTCCTGGGGGACAGAGCGTTAACACAACTGACTCAGCGGTGCGAATTACTCATGTACCAACTGGAATTGTGGTCTCCTGCCAGAATGAAAAAAGCCAACTACAGAACAAAGAATCTGCCCTTCGTATATTGCGAGCTCGAATGTTGGCCGCAGCACAGGAAGAGGCAGAACGAATTGCAGCTGCTGAACGTAAGAATCAAGTGAGAACTGTAGATCGAAGTGAGCGAATTAGAACCTATAACTTTCCAGAAAATCGCTTAAGTGATCACCGTGTAAATTACAAAGCTAATAACCTAGATTCAGTAATGAATGGTGATTTGGAGGCGGTAATTCAGTCTTTAATCGATGCAGACCGCACCGCAAAATTATCAGCAGGTAACTCTTGAAAGAGCTGCTAAGAGCAGCATTTTCGCAGTTTGAAAAAAACCAAATTGCGACAGTAGATGCTGAGTTATTACTAGCTCATCTCTTAGGAGTATCAAGAAAACAAATACATAGCCAATTAATTGAATTAAATGATGTTGATCGCGAAAAAATCTCTGCTGAATTTAATGATCTAATAAAACAAAGATTGATGGGAAGGCCGGTCCAATACATCACTGGTAGCGCAGCTTTCCGATATCTAGAGCTTGAAGTCGGTGAAGGTGTTTTAATTCCTCGTCCAGAAACTGAATTAATTGTTGACCGAGTGATGGGACATTTAAACTCTGCAGCAGATAAAGGGCATGCAAAAAGTGTTATTGAATTAGGTGCTGGATCTGGTGCAATAAGCATCGCAATCGCATCTGAGGCGACCTTGAAGGGTTTAAAGGTCAGTATGGTTGCAGTTGAAAAATCACCGGAGGCTGCTGCCTGGTTGAATAAAAATATTGCAAAATATGATCTACCAATTCGGGTAGTAATTGAAGATGTTGCCACCGCTCTACCAGATGTAAAGGCAGATGTAGTTGTTGCAAACCCTCCCTATATTCCTAATGATGAGAAGTTACCGATTGAGGTAGCAAAATTTGAACCTGAGATGGCACTTCGAGGTGGACCAATTGATGGGATGCAAATCCCCAAATTGTTTATTGATGCAGCAACTAGGCTTTTAAAGCCAGGTGGATTTTTTATTACCGAACATCATGAGAAACAAGGTGAATTAATAAGGAATGCGTTAGCGAAGGATTATTTGCCTGCGCAAACTCATGCTGATCTTACCGGTAGAGATAGATTTACCAGTGCGGTAAAGCGGTAGGGATAGTTATGGCAGAACGTATTTCTTTAGTTAACACTTCAGATAAACAATTTTCTGAAGCAATTGATACCGCCCTTAGATACTTAAGATCAGGTGCGGTAATAATTGCTGCGGTAGAGCATGGATATGTTTATTTAGCTAATGCCTTCGATCGTGATGCTGTAAATGCAATACAGATATTGCGAGCAAATCCGGCAGCAATAACTTTGCAAGTTTTAGTAAGCGATAAGAAAATGGCATCTGGTATTTCTACTGCCTTAACTGTCCAACAAGATGCTTTACTTGAAAAGTTTTGGCCAGGATTATTATCAGTCACAGTTAAAGCACAACCTGGATTGACTTGGAATTTAGGGGATGATCGCAGACTTGGAAAAGTAAATTTACGTGCGCCAAATAGAAAGTTTATTTCAGCGCTTCTTGAGCAATCTGGACCACTGGCAACATCTTCAGCTGCTTTAGTAGGAAAGCCAACAATTTTAGATTTAAACACTTTGAATATTTATGAAAGTGATGTTGGGGTAATTTTTGATGAGGCAGTATTACCTGCTGGTCCATTATCGACTTGGGTTGAGTTTTCTGAGAATGAAATCACACTCCAACGAGTAGGGGCCATTTCACTAGAACAATTACAAGCGCTAGTTCCTACTATTTCTGCCCCAACCCTTTAGGCTTGGCGTATGTCTAGATCTGAAAAATATTATGGACCAGATTTTAACGCGCTAGAAAAGCAAGATCCTGAAATCGCAGCAGTTGTAATTTCAGAATTAGTTCGTCAACGTCAAGATTTGCAATTAATTGCAAGTGAAAATTTCACCTCACCAGCAGTGTTAGCCACGATGGGCTCTTCACTTTCAAATAAGTATGCTGAAGGTTATCCAGGAAAGCGTTATTACGGTGGTTGTGAAGAGGTAGATAAGGTAGAAGTAATTGGTATTGAACGTGCGAAAAAGTTATTTGGTGCAGAGCATGCAAATTTACAACCGCACTCTGGTGCAAGTGCAAATGTTGCGGTCTATCAAGCATTTACAAAGCCAGGAGATACGGTGTTGGCAATGTCTTTGCCACATGGTGGCCACTTAACACATGGCTCAAAGGTTAATTTCTCTGGAAAATGGTTCAATGTAGTTTCCTACGGTGTTCGCCAAGATAATGAATTAATTGATTACGATCAATTGCGAGATCTCGCAATTGAGCACAAACCAAAGATGATTTGCTCAGGAGCGACTGCCTATCCAAGTTTGATTGATTTTGAAAAAGTGCGCCAGATTTGCGACGAGGTTGGCGCGATCATGTGGGTGGATGCTGCTCACTTCATTGGATTAGTTGCAGGTAAAGCAATTCCATCTCCTGTGCCATATGCAGATGTTGTTTCCTTTACAACACACAAAGTATTGCGT
>JBEAVA010000082.1:0-4873 GCA_041161165.1 Actinomycetota bacterium | reverse complement strand
GGTGGTGGAACAGCGGTTCAATATGACACCGATGTGGCATCTCGCCATGACAATCGATTGATCATTCCAATTGTGTTGGTGATTATTGGAATTATTCTGGGTCTTTTGCTTCGAAGTATTTTGGCAGCTGGCATTCTCTTGCTAACAGTTGTGCTTTCATTCATGGCCACCCTTGGTGTTTGCCAACTTGTATTTGAGCACGTCTTTGGCTTTGCTGGCGCAGATGCCTCCTTCCCACTCTTTGCATTCATATTCTTGGTTGCATTAGGTATTGATTACAACATCTTCCTAATGACACGAGTCCGGGAAGAGTCGATGAAGATTGGTACGAGAAAAGGTGTTATCAAGGGCTTAACCGTCACAGGTGGAGTGATTACCTCAGCTGGAATAGTTTTGGCAGCAACCTTTGCAGTTCTTGGTGTCTTGCCATTGGTATTCCTGGCCGAACTTGGCTTTGCAGTTGCCTTTGGAGTTTTACTGGACACAATTATTGTTCGATCATTGCTAGTTCCAGCACTCGTGCACGTAATTGGACCAAAGATCTGGTGGCCTTCAAAGCTGCAATTTGAAAATAAGAAGTAGGATTTAAATATGGCTCCCCGCGTTGGTATCGCAGGATACGGATTAGCGGGGAGATATTTTCACGCACCCTTACTAGTTGGTGCAGGCTTTGAGATCGCATCGATTTTAACCAGAAATGAACAGAGAATTCTCGATGCAAAAACTGATTTTCCAAATGCGCAAATATGTAACTCACTGGAAGAGTTGCTCAAATCTAAAATTGATTTATTAGTGGTGGCTTCGGCAAACCAATCTCATGCCGAACAAGCTATCGCAGGATTAAAAGCAGGTATTCCAGTTGTGGTTGATAAGCCAATGGGGCGCACATTAAAAGAGACTGAAGAGATAATTGAAGTTTCAAAGCAAACAGGAGTTGGTGTTTCAACATATTTCAATCGTAAGTGGGATTCAGATGCTTTAACCATTAAAAAGATTATTAGTGAAGGGCTATTGGGCAAAATCTTTCGATTGGAATCAAGATTTGAAGTTTTCCGCCCACAGTTAAAAGGTGGGTGGCGTGAGCTTGATTTACAGCCACATTTAATTTCGACAGCTCTTGATTGGTTTGGGCCAGCACAATTAATAAGCGCCTCAGTTCGAGCTATTAGAGGCGGCTCAGATGATGACATTGTGTTAACTCTTAAACACCAAAGTGGTGTTGATTCTTACCTTTCAGCAAGTGCGATTATGGGATCAGCTGGTCCTCGAATTAGATTAGTTGGCGATAAAGCCACATTGTTAATTAAAGAGTTAGATCCGCAAGAGAGTTTATTGCGAAGTGGAGTGATGCCAAAAGATGGAAAGTGGCAGCAGAGTACAAAGAGTGCTGCGTTCATCCACACTGGTGATCAAGTAGTTGAGTATCAATCTGTCGATGGAAATTACACGCAGTATTACTTAGAGGTAAAAAATGCCTTAGCTGGTGGCAAATGGCCAGTAAGTACTGAGGAAGCTTTAGCGGTAGCAAAAATTATTGATCAAGCTAGAGAGATTTCTTTCAGATAAGAATGAGTTTTGATTGCATAGTAGTTGGCGCAGGGTTGGCTGGCCTAACTGCTGCGCGAGAGCTAGAAAAATCTGGCCAATCAGTTCTACTTCTTGAGGCCACAGATTCTGTAGGCGGCCGGGTTAAAAGTGATTTTATAGATGGGTTTATCTGTGACCGTGGCTTTCAAGTAATAAATCCAAAATACCCCGAGGTTATAAAAAGCGGAGTGATAAAGAACTTAGATTTTAAATATATTTCAGGTCAAATTAGATTAGCTGACTACAAAAGAAAAGTCGGGTACTCATTTGCGACATTTTCTTCTCAATTTGGATCAGTTAGTGAAAAGGTAAACTTACTCAAATTTTTAGCCAATCAAAGGGTAAGCAATCAAAAGAGTTTTGGCGATTACGCCAATTCATTTCCAACCCTTTATGAGCGCGTATTAAAACCATTTTTGACTGGTGTATTTCTAAATGACCCTAAAGTTATTTCAGCTGATGTCGCGCAGGAGATTCTGCGTAGTTTTGTTAAATCTCTACCTGGCATACCAGCTGGGGGAGTTGGCCAGTTCTCTCAAGCACTGGCATCTACTGTTGCGAACCTGAAATTAAATGAACGAGTTGAGGCCGTTAAAGAAGGAAAAGTTATAACAAATGGCGGGCAGTACAGCTGCAAGTATGTAGTGGTGGCTACTGATCCAACTACTGCCGCACAATTACTTTCCGGGGTCTCTCTTCCAAAAATGTTTGAATCCACCACCGCTTACTTTGCTACCACCGAGCTACCAAAGGATGGGAAAAATTTAGCCATCTCATCAAACTCAAAGCTAGTAAATTCAATTGTGATTAGTCAGGTTTCACCAAAATATGCTCCAGCAGGTCAGCACTTAGTAAGTGCAACCTCACTCTCGCCGATAACAGAGAGTGTATTTAGGAAAGAGTTAGCAAACATTTGGCAGGTAAATACTCAGCAATGGCAGTATGTTGCTAATTATGAGATTAAACAATCACTTCCAGCACATTTGCCAGGACAAAATAAATCTAGAAATCCATTTGTGACAGATGGTATTTATCTTGCTGGAGATCACATGGCAACACCATCCCAACAAGGGGCGATGAAAAGTGGTTATTTAGCTGCGCGGGAGATTAATCAACTAATGCGGTAAGTGCTGCAAGCAGATGTGGGTAATCAAATTCAAAGTTGTTATCCATTAATACCTTAGGAATAACTTTTTTCGATCCAAGTACCTCAGTTGAAAATCCACCAAGGGCTGCCTTAATTGCAAAGGCTGGGGCAGGGAAAAATGCTGGTCGCTTTAATGCTCGAGCTAATGCAGCGGTGAACTCCTGATTGGTTACTGGATTTGGTGAAGTTAAATTGACTGCGCCTTCAATTTTTGAATTCATTAAGAAGGTCATTGCTCGAATTTGATCATGCAGGGTTATCCAGGACCACCATTGTTTGCCAGAACCTAATTTTCCACCAAGACCAAATTTAAATATTGGCATCATTCTGCCAAGGGCGCCGCCAGTTGGGTCAAGTACTAAACCAGTCCTTAACTTAACCGTTCGAACACTTGGCGCCAGGTTTGCAACTGCTTCCCATTCACGGCAGACAATTGAGAGAAAATCTTCACCACCTCGATCTGTTTCTACTACGGCACGATTTCCAGTTTCTCCGTAGTAGCCAATCGCACTTGCTGAAATAAAAACCTCTGGCTGTAATTGTTCACAGGCATTAGCAATTGTGGTTGTGCCAAGCAATCGAGAATTTAGAATTTCAGATCGATAAGCTGCAGACCACCTCTTATCGCCAACGCCAGCGCCTGCTAAATGAAATACCGCATCAACTCCCTCTAGTGGCTTTAAATCAATCTCACCTTTAACAGGATTCCAGGTAACTTCATCAGATAATCGGGTTGGCCTTCTAACTAACTTTAAAACTTGGTGACCATCACTTTTTAGTTGGGCACAAAGTGCGCTACCAATTAAGCCAGATGCACCTGTGACTGCTATTTTTTTTGAACGTGGCAAATTACAGACCTAGATCAGATTCGAAACGGCCCTCTTCAAGTCTTTCTTTTAATGTAACTAAGAAGCGTGCAGCATCTGCGCCATCGACAACTCGGTGGTCGTAGGAGAGTGCAAGGTAAACCATTGATCTAATTGCAATAGTTTCACCGCCATCAGCACCTTTCACAACCATTGGGCGCTTAACTACCGCACCTAACCCAAGAATTGCTACCTGTGGTTGATTAATAATTGGTGTATCAAAAAGTGCGCCACGAGATCCGGTATTTGTAATGGTGAATGTTCCACCACCTAATTCATCTGGCGTAATTTTATTTTCCCTAGTTCTAGCTGCTACATCTGAAATCTTTCGAGCAATGCCACCCATATTTAAATCACCAGCATCTTTTACAACCGGCACAAGTAAGCCGCGATCAGTATCAACGGCAATTCCAAGATGCTCAGCGCCATGGTAGGTAATTTGATCACCTTCGACTGAGGAGTTTAAAACTGGGTGTTGCTTTAATGCCTCACACACTGCAACTGCAAAAAATGGCAGGAAGGTTAACTTCACACCTTCGCGTGACTCAAAGGATGCCTTAGCGGCATTTCGCAATCTATCAATTTTTGTAACATCAACTTCAACTACAGTTGTTAGTTGAGCTGAGATCTTAAGTGATTCCACCATTCGATCTGCAATAACTTTTCTTAGTCTGGACATGCTCACAGTTGTGCCACGAAGTGGTGAGACTGCAAGTGGTCCACGAGGAGCGGCAGCAGTTGATGCCATCACAGTTGCAGTTGGTGTTGCAGCAGCGCGTGGTGTTGCCGCCAAAATATCCTCTTTGCGAATTCTTCCTCCCACACCGGTTCCTTTAATTGTTGCCAGATTTACACCAGCTTCTGCAGCTAACTTTCGAACAATAGGAGTTACATAGGCATCATCTGCGCGAGAAGAGCTAACTGGTGTAGCTGCAACTGGTGCAGGAGCAATAACTGGCGCTGGCATAACAGCAGCTGCAACTGGTGCAGGTGTTGGCACTGGAGTAGGTGAAGGAGTTGCTACTGGTGCAACCGGCGTTGGTTTAGCAGCAGGTGCACTTGCACCTGAGACTCCAATTGAGGCTAAGCGAGCACCAACTGCAACAGTTGAATCAACTGGAACATCAATACTTAATACTGTGCCAGATACTGGCGATGGAATTTCAGTATCAACTTTATCTGTTGAAACTTCAAGTAATGCTTCATCAGCTGCAACAGCTTCTCCTACCTTCTTTAGCCATCTTGTAACAGTTCCTTCAGTTACAGATTCACC
>JBEAVA010000081.1:0-4417 GCA_041161165.1 Actinomycetota bacterium | reverse complement strand
GTATTAATCCACTGGGGTAATTGAAATTACCTCAACCCCACCAATTGAAGTTAAGACATTTACTAAATCTGTTGGGTCGCTGCCTGGAACTGCAATTGTAATGTCATCAATTCCACGGCCATTTTCACTGCGCAGCACAACTAAGCCACGGATATCTCCACCGGCAAATCCAATTGCAGATGCCACCGCACCAAGTGAACCTGGACGTACTCGATATAGCGCCATGCTCCCTGACTTGGACTCGAACCAAGAACCTGCCGGTTAACAGCCGGCTGCTCTGCCAATTGAGCTATCAGGGAATACATCAATCTAATTAAAGATTGGTGAGGGCAAATAGTATCGAAAAGTTAAGCCACTTGAAACTTACGCCTAATTTATTCGCTTTTTAACTCTCTCCTAATGCTAATTCTTTTTGCACCCGCCTGGCTGCCTCCATGCCAACTAATTGACCAAAAATCTCTTGGTACTGCGCATCATTTTCCACCGGATTTAATCTTTGCAAAGTGGATTTAATCTCCGCAATTGATCTGCTTAATGCAACCTCGCGCAAGCGCGCAAAGATGCTGGTGATGTAGCGATCTGAAACCTCACCATCTGTTCGGATTGGTTCAACAGTTAGCTCGGCTCTATTTGTTTATCAATAGCAACGCGTAATTGATTGTAAAGTGGGAAGGAAAATGCGGTTGGCTCAAGATCGACCCAGCTATGAGAAAGAGTTGGCAGTTGCAGGCGAACCTTCAAAACCTCACGCTCTAGAACTAAAATCGGATCAGTTAAATTGATTCGTTTATCAGCAGTTACTGAGTTTGCGCCACCACTTCGTTTTACCGCAGTTGAAACAATATCTACCTCCATGCCAAGCCAGCCAGCAAGTAAGCGAACGTACTCTGGGCGCAAAGATGCATCACGAATTTTTCCAATTAATGGCGCAACCTGATTTAAAGCATTAACTCTGCCTTCAGCTGCGGTGATGTCATAATTTGCAATTACAGATTTAATAGCAAACTCAAATAGCGGAACTCTTCTTGCAACTAAGTTTCGTACCGCATCATCGCCATGTGCTTGGCGCAACTCACAAGGATCCATACCATTTGGCTCAACTGCAACAAATGTTTGAGCCACAAACTTTTGATCATCTTCAAATGCACGAAGTGCTGCTTTTTGCCCAGCAGCATCACCATCAAAGGTAAAAATAACCTCACCTCTAAATGCATCTGCATCCATTAACAATCTTCTTATGATTCGAATATGTTCATCACCAAAGGCAGTTCCGCAGGTGGCAACTGCAGTTGTTACCCCAGCTAAATGGGCAGCCATTACATCGGTGTAGCCCTCCACAATCACAACTTGGCGATTTTTTGCAATCTCTTTTTTAGCCATATCTAATCCGTACAAGATTTGATTCTTTTTATAAACTGGAGTTTCAGGTGAGTTTAAGTACTTAGGTCCAGTATCAACCTCATCACTTGCTAACTTTCTTGCGCCAAATCCCACCACATCACCAGATATATCTTTGACTGGCCAAATTAATCGATTTCGATATCGATCAATCATTCCCTTGGTGCCTTCCTTGACTAATCCAGCAAGACTTAATTCTTCATCGGTAAAGCCTTTTCCTTTAAGGTGTTTGTATAGGCCATCCCATTCATCTGGGGCGTAACCAACATTAAAGTTTTTTGCAGCATCCCGATCAAAACCTCGTTTAGTTAGGAAATCTCGGCCATGTTGTGCTGCCGGAAGTTGTAATTGCTCCTGATAAAAAATTGAAGCGGCCGTGTTTGCAGCAACTAATCTTGAGCGATTAATTGATGGGCCAGTGCTGACTCCACCAGATTCATAACGAAGTGTGTAGCCAATTCGATCAGCTAACCGCTCCACCGTCTCCATAAATGTTAAGTGCTCTAATTTCATAATAAATGCGATTACATCACCACCGACTTGGCAACCAAAGCAGTGAAAAAATCCTTTACTTGGTGTTACATGAAATGACGGGCTTTTCTCATCATGAAATGGACATAGACCTTTTTTCTGTCCGCCACCAGCATTTTTTAGTTGAACATAATCGCCAACCACATCATCTATTGGTGAGTGATCGCGGATGTATGTGACATCCTCATCTTTAATACGCCCGGCCATACTTCCTATCCTAGTTTCATTTGGGACAACTCAAACTATCCCCTGTTAATAAGCCGTTTATGTAGTGCAACCGCACCTGGATCAGTCAATGAAGCCACCTGATCTATTACTACGCGAAGGCGTGCTTGATCAGTTTGAGCATTTTGCCAATCTTGCAGGAAAAAACTTTCTAAAGTATTTGGCGCACTCTCTAGTATTGCCTCAACCAATTCAGTTAACAATCTCTGTTGCTCGCCATACCTAATCTGAGAATCACTTGCGTTAATTACATAATGCCCAGCCATAGATTTAAGTAATGCCACCTCAACTCGTTGGGCTCTAGGCACCACTAAATTTGCGTTATATCTAGTCAAATCACCATCGCCATACTTCTCTTGAGTTGCAACCTCAGCAGCTTGGGCAAAGCGGCCAATTAGTTGGCTCGCTAAATCCTTTAATCTTGCTAGTGAGCGGTGAGTGCCATCGTAATAACGAGGCCAGCAAGATAATTTCTGCAAAGCAGCTAACGCTGATTGCATCTCACTTTCAGTAATATCAGCTAAATACATCTGCTGAGCAACCTTAAATAACTTAGGTAGATCACTACTCAGTTGATCTAGTTTAATTTGACCAGAGACTAATGAGTCCTCTAAATCATGAACGCTGTAGGCAACATCATCAGACCAATCCATAATCTGCGCCTCCATAGAGGTTTTGCCAGATTCCACACCACTTCGATACCAATTAAAAATCTCAAGATCATCCTCATATACGCCAAACTTTCTAGCATTTTCTACCCGACTCCATGGATATTTTGTGGCCGCATCAAGGGAGGCTCTAGTTAAATTCAAACCAATAGATTTGCCATCAGGTAATACGGTTTTTGCCTCTAATCTAATTAATAATCTAATACTTTGCGCATTACCTTCAAAGCCACCACAAGATGCTGCAATTTGATTTAATGCCTCCTCCCCATTGTGACCAAAAGGTGGATGACCAATGTCATGGGCAAGACAAGCACCTTCCATCAAATCTGGATCAGCACCGAGGGCAGCTCCCAATTCACGACCCACTTGGGCGCACTCAAGTGAATGTGAAAGCCGAGTTCTTGGAAAATCAGTTGCCCATGGAACTGCAACTTGAGTTTTAGCAGCTAAGCGACGTAGTGCAAAGGAGTGAATAATTCTTGCGCGATCTCTAGCAAACTCAGTACGGCCACCGCGTTTTGCAGGCTCATCTAAAAATCTTGCGCGATCAAAATCAGAGTATCCCGGATGCTCTTGTGCTGCTCTGATTACCATTTATTAATCCTACCTGCCAACTGTTGTGTTGGTAATTTCGCTTATTTTTAAGCCTTTTTATTAGAGTTAAATTTAGGCAGATTTAGATCAAAATAAATTGAGATGATTCTGGTAATTACAACCACTGCCGCTCCAATTACTGCAGATAGAGTTAATTCAACATCTAGCTGTTGCAACCAAACAAAAGTTATTGCACCTACCAATGAAGATGTGCCGATGGTTTCACGGTGCAAAAGCACTGGCTCAACCTGACATAAAACATCACGAAGTAGGCCACCTGTTACTGCGGTAATTAAACCTAAAATTATTGCTGCAAGCCAAGAAACCCCCTGTTGAAGAGCAAGATGTGAGCCTGAAATTGTGGCAATTGCTAAGCCAAAGGTGTCCATTACTAGAAGAGTTTTTCCAATTCTAGTAACTCTTCTAAAGACTAAAGTTGTTAGCACCGCACTTAAAACTGCAACTGTTATCCAGGGATCACTGATCCATACTGGTTTTAATCCGAGGAAAACATTTCTTAATGTTCCACCTGATACAGATGCAACAGCTGCGATAAATGCGATCCCGCCATAATCTAAACCTTTATCAGCTGCAATACGTGCGCCAACTAATGCGAAAACTAAGGTTGATAAGAGATCTAGAAAAGGCAGTAACTCCATGGCTTAAGAGTATAGATTTTTCGCAATTAATCGATCACTTAACTTAATGCCAAGCCGGCCAACTGTTATGTAGGCAAGATATGCACCAGTCTCTCTGGCTAAATACTTATACCCTGAGTTTGTAACAGAGGCTGGTCCAGTTTTAACTGGATCACAGCTAGCAGTTAACCCTAAATCCTCTGCCATCTTTACTGATCTATAGCAGTGATAAGGATCTGTCACAATAATTACTGAATCAAGTTTTGCTTTTTTCATAGCTGCCGCATAAGCCTGCGTACTACTTAAAGTATCTCTGCCTTTTGTGATTGATAAAATATTTGATTTTTTAACACCATTATTAAT
>JBEAVA010000025.1:0-7347 GCA_041161165.1 Actinomycetota bacterium | reverse complement strand
GCCACCTTGGCTGATCGTTATGTTTCAGATCGTCATCTGCCAGATAAAGCGATTGATTTAATTGATGAGGCAGGCTCTCGACTTCGCATTCGCCGAATGACTGTGCCACCTGAAATTCGTGAATATGATGACAAGATTGCAGCTGCTCGCAAAGAGAAAGAGTCAGCAATTGATGGGCAAGATTTTGAAAAGGCTGCTTCTTTGCGTGATAAAGAGAAATCTTTAATTACTGAAAAATCTGAGCGAGAGAAGAATTGGAAAGCTGGCGATCTTGATGTGGTTGCAGAGGTTGATGAAGAGTTAATCGCTGAAGTACTTTCAACTGCAACTGGTATTCCAGTATTTAAGTTAACTGAGGCAGAGACTGCTCGATTACTTAAGATGGAGGATGAATTACATCGCCGGGTGATCGGCCAAGATCAAGCAATCAAGGCATTGTCACAAGCAATTCGTAGAACACGTGCTGGACTTAAAGATCCAAAGCGTCCTGGCGGATCCTTTATTTTTGCCGGCCCTTCTGGCGTTGGTAAGACAGAGCTTTCAAGAACTCTTGCACAATTCCTATTTGGTGATGCAGATGCATTAATTCAATTAGATATGTCTGAGTACTCAGAAAAACACACCGCCTCTCGTTTATTTGGCGCCCCTCCAGGTTATGTCGGTTATGACGAGGGTGGTCAGCTAACTGAGAAGGTGCGACGTCGCCCATTCTCTGTTGTTTTATTTGATGAGATTGAAAAGGCACATCCAGACATCTTCAATTCACTGCTGCAGGTATTAGAGGATGGTCGATTAACTGATGCGCAAGGTCGTGTGGTGGACTTTAAGAACACCATCATCATTATGACCACCAACCTTGGTACTCGCGATATTTCAAAATCATTATCTCTTGGCTTTGCCAATGTGGCAGATGCGCAAGGAAGTTATGAGCGCATGAAGGCAAAGGTAGGAGATGAGCTAAAGACTCATTTCCGCCCTGAGTTCTTAAACCGTATTGATGACATCGTGGTATTCCATCAGTTAACTGAGAATGAGATCGTCAAGATTGTTGACCTAATGGTTGCTCAATTAGATGAGCGACTAAAGGCAAAAGATATGGGAATTGAGTTAACAACTGCTGCTAAATCATTGCTAGCAAAGCGTGGTTATGACCCAGTTCTTGGCGCTCGCCCACTTCGCAGAACAATTCAACGAGAGCTTGAAGATGTGTTGTCTGAGAAGATGCTCTTTGGTGATCTAAAGGCTGGTGAAATTATTTTGGTAGATGTTTCAGATGCAACTGATACTGCAACCTTTACCTTTAAAGGCACACCAAAATCTGCCTTGCCAGATGCACCTGGTGATTTAGCAGAAGCTACTAGTTAATCTTCACCTTACTAATTGCTTGCTCAACTCGAGCTGCCTCTAGTATTTCAATTCCGGCAATCTTTAAATCACTTCCTACTGGCACAATCGCGCGTTTAAACCCAAGACGGGCAGCCTCTGAAACTCTTTGAGTAATTCCAGTTACTTTTCGAATTTCACCAGCTAAGCCAACCTCACCAATTGCAACTAGATCTGCTGGTAGAGCTAACCCTTTTGCAGCAGATGCCACCGAGAGTGCAACTGCAAGATCTGCAGATGGTTCAGTAATTTTCATACCACCAACAGTTGCCACATAAACATCTCTTCCTGAAATTTTAATTCCTGCTCGAAGCTCTAACACAGCTAAAGTCATTGCAGTTCGTGAGTTATCCAATCCACTTGTTACTCGTCTGGAGTTACCCCAATCTCGACCATCTGTATTTGATGCACTTACTAATGATTGAATCTCAGCAAGTAAGGCTCGTCTTCCCTCAAGGGCAACAGTTACACAAGTACCAGGAACTGGATCACTATGACGGGAGGTAAACAAACCAGTCGGATCTGGTAATCCAACAATTCCGGAGTCATTTAAATCAAAGCATCCAACCTCATCAGATGCACCAAAACGATTCTTGATCGCCCTTATTAATCTAAGTCTGGAGTGGCGCTCTCCTTCAAAGTTAAGGACAACATCAACTAAATGTTCAAGCAATCTTGGGCCAGCGATAGATCCATCTTTTGTTACATGGCCAACTAAAACTAAAGTTATTGATCGTTCTTTAGCAATTCTAATTAAGGCTGCGGCAATCTCGCGAACTTGGGTGACACCACCAGGTGAGCCATCAACTGTGGAGCTAGAAATAGTTTGAATTGAGTCAATTACTAATAATTCAGGCTTAACCGAATCAATATGGGCAATCACCGCACCTAAATCAGATTCTGCCGCCAACCACAAATTCTTATCAATCGCATTCAAACGCTCAGCTCTTAATCTAACCTGTGAAGCAGATTCTTCACCACTGATATATAAAGAAAGAATTCCTTGTTTAGCAGTTTCTGCTGCCACCGTTAATAACAGTGTTGATTTACCAACACCAGGTTCACCGGCTAATAAAATTGCAGCTCCTGGAACTAAGCCGCCACCCAGTACACGATCTAACTCACCAACACCACTACTTCTAGCCTTTGCACTTGCTAAATCAACATCACCAATTGGTTTAGCAGCTGAAGTTACTGAACCGGCAACAAGTGATAACTTTTTTGGTGCAGCTATTTCTTCAACACTGCCCCAAGCCTGACACTCACCGCATCTGCCAACCCATTTGGTGGCACTCCAACCACACTCAACACAACGGAATGGATCCTTTGCAGGTGCTTTTGCCATGGCGTTAATCTAATGGCAAGAACTGACTATCTGCTTTCTTGTGCAGCCTTAGTCGCAGGGTGGATCACAAAGAGTGGAAGTTCACGCTTTTTCTGAGCCTTACGCGCTGCTGAAATTGCAGCCATTCGGCTGTCACATAATTTTTCTAACTCCGCATAACCTTTTGGACCCATCATTGTTATCAACTCAATCTTGCTTGATTGATAAACCGGAACTTTTCCAACATGAGCCTCCGAGTTGCTGGTGCAGTACCAATCAAAATCAGCGCCACCTTCACCCCAAGCATTTCTTGTGTACTCACCAATTACTACCACCGTTATTTCTTTATCTCCAATATCTCGGGTCTC
This sequence comes from Actinomycetota bacterium, assembly GCA_041161165.1. Taxonomy (GTDB): domain Bacteria; phylum Actinomycetota; class Actinomycetes; order Nanopelagicales; family Nanopelagicaceae; genus Nanopelagicus. The sequence goes on along the minus strand of JBEAVA010000025.1, from coordinate 4,272 downwards.
CCATGACCTACGAAGTGGCAATTGCCAACAAATATCTGGCTTTGTCTCCACAAAATGAACCTGATCTTTAATTGCTAAATGATGAAGTGCGCACCCAAATGATCCAGAGTACCCAGGTGCTTCATAACCAACACGATTTAAAAATATACAAGAATCTTTAACTTTCCTAGTCTTACGATCTTTGTCTAAACCAATCTCTGAAATTTGTAACTGGCCGCCAGTTTTCTTTGGCCGCGCTTGATCGTAAAATTGCCATTGCGCCTTAGTTAATTTTTTCGCAGCTTTTAATACTCGAGCTTCATCTTCTTTACCGGTGTAATAAGCACCATCTGAACAGCAGCCAGCGTCGGGTTTATCGCCATCTACGCCACAGCAACCATTGCCGTAAATACATTGCCAATAGGAGGTTAACCAAGTTAAATCACATTTGAATATTTCCTCAGGATTTGCTGGGTTTTCAAACTCCACCCAATCTCGCGCGAAATTAGGAGCTAGCTCATTCTTAGAAAACTTTGAATTCACTCTTTTTTTGGTAGCCATAGCGCCATAGTTTAAGGGTCAAGTGTGGTTAATGACTAATTGGGTAGGCTTTAAGTATGAGCACTGTAATGACAAATAAATGCATTGGATTTATTGGGGTTGGTGTGATGGGCTCTTCAATTATCAAAAGTTTACTTAAGCAATCACTCAACTCTGATCAGATTTGCATAAGCGATAAAAGTGCTGAAAAAGCAGAAGGGCTTGCCAGTCAGTACAAAGTAGCAATCAAAACAATCATTGAAATTGGCCAAAGCTGTGATGTTATTTTTCTAGCCGTAAAACCACAAGATCTTGAGTCTGTTTTGGTTGAATTAAAGAAGAGCCTTAAACCAAATGCGTTAGTTATCTCAATTGCTGCCGGAAAGAAAATCAAATTTATCGAAGAACATCTAGCATCAGATGTTGCGGTTGTAAGGGTTATGCCAAACACTCCAGCCCAAATTGGTAAAGGAATCTCGGCAATTGCTGCGGGAACAAAATCTTCAAAAGCAGATATGGAGTTAGTAACTAATTTATTTTTAGCAACTGGTGAGGTTGTTGAAGTAGCGGAGGAGATGCTGGATGCAGTAACTGCGCTAAGTGGCTCAGGACCTGCCTATATCTTTAGTTTTGTTGAATCGATGATTAAAGCAGGAGTTGAACTTGGATTATCAAATGAAATTGCCACCAAATTAGCAATCGAAACCATCTTTGGGTCAGCTGCGATGCTTAAAGAAAGTGGTTTAGACGCCCAAACATTGCGTCAGAATGTAACAAGTCCAAAAGGAACAACCGCAGCAGCACTTCAAGTTTTTTCAGATAACAATTTTGATTCAGTTATTTTGCAAGCTATGTCTGCTGCTAGAAAAAGGGCTCAGGAGTTAGCTTGAGAAAAATCTTAGCTCTATTGGTTTTGGTTGTTGCAACTCTGCCTTATCCAGCAAATGCAGCAACAATGAAAGCAACTAAATCATTTGTTGAATTGCCGTACACAAAATCAGATCAAGTAAGTGATGTTTTACTTACACCAGTAAGCATTTTGTTAGTTGGAACTACGGAATCACCTAGCTCAACATGGATTAATGGCGCATTAGGTGGACTTAGTGATGGTTTTATAACCAGCTACTCATCTATTGGAGCCCCAATGTGGAACTTAAGATTAGGGGGAGCAAGTGATGAGATAGCCACTGCAGCAACAATTGATAACGATGGCAGCATCTGGGTGCTCGGTGCATCATCTTCACCTGCAACAGCTACTGCATCACCAACACCTGCAAAAGTACTTAACCCCGACAATGTAATTATTGATCCACAACAACTATCTGCAACACCACTTAAGCGAATAAAGGTTTGGCAGGTTAGTAATACTGGAAACTTACTTAATTCATTTGAGTTTTTGTCAGAAAATATAGTAAATCCTAAAAAAATTCTAATCTCCGGAGGCAATTTATTTATCATTGGAAATCTTTATGAGAAGAATCTAGTTTCAGGCTTTTTTACTTTAGCTACAAAATCTGGAAGCTTCTCACCAATCATTAAAGTAGGTAACAAAAGCACTTCACTAAGTGATGCAATAATCAATTCCGATGGCACTATAACTGCAGTTGGATCAAGCGGTGAGCTACTAATGAAAGCAAAGCCACTTAGCAAAGCAGATGCTGTAACCGTAAAGATCTCTTCAACTGGAGTACTTCAACAGGTGGCAAGAGCTACTTTGAAGAGCACCACAAGAAATTGGAGTTCGATAGATTCAGGATTACTACAAGCAGGCAAGGTTACTTACTCCAATAAAACTGAGGCAGCTGTAACAAAGTTTTCTGCTCTAAGTAAGCCAGTTTGGAATGTTAGGTATCTTTCTAAATCCACTGCGCTAGCAACTGCGAGCAAGAACTCTTGGGCCACCTTTGTATCAGCTGGTGCAATTAAGAACATAACTGGTTGGAAGCCAAAAACTTCTACTGCGGTAGTACTGGAATTAGGAAAGAAAGGTGAGATCGTGTCTGCTTACACATTAGTTGCCCCAGCAGTTGCAATCTCCTCAAATAATGAAATTGGAACAGTTGTAATCACCGATTCGGGTGTAAGTTTTGGTTTAGTAGTCGTTAACTAGTAATCTTTGGCCATAGTCAGTATCTATAAAGGAGCAAAATGGGTTCAGTAATTAAGAAGCGTCGTAAACGAATGGCTAAGAAGAAGCATAAAAAACTTCTAAAAAAGACCAGAATTCAACGCCGCAACGCTAAGTAATATCCTGGCTTAAGGCTTAAGCAAAGTTAATTTTCCAGATACGCCGGCAACGGCGTATCTGATTTTATTTAAAGTTATCCAGCTACTCGTAGATCCAGATTGAACATTTCCACTTGAGATTAAATCAACTGATCCAATGGATCGATTTAATGCACATAATCTTAATTGGCAACCAAACATTATAGTTTTGTCATCAATAGCAATTGGTGAATTTGGAATTCCATACTCCGATGTAGTTGCATCTGTAAAAGTATTAGCGCCTAATACTTGGTATCTAATTTGATCAGGGTTAGGAAATGATGCACCACTTCCCGTAAACCAACCAACATTTACTCCTCTAGCACCATTTGAAATACCAACATCAAATCCGGCAACTGAGACACCATTTCCTGGAACATCTAAGGTTTTATAACTCCAATCTTCAACAAATGCACTACTTCTAGTTGCATATCTCATATCGCTTCTTGTGACATTTCTATCCATATCAAAGCCACGAACAGAGTCATAAATGAGGTGAATTTTCTTGCCAACTGTTACTGATTTTAAGTGGAAGGCAACATCGCCCGTAGTTCTATCCTCAGTATCTTTATCACCATCAACAATTTCATAACGCCAATCAAGCTTGTCTTTGACAGCCCCTAACAAAATTCCTTGAGACTCATCACGATAGAAAACCTGAATTCCAGCAGTTGTAACTGCGCAAGCATTTGAAACACTCACATCAGATCCACCACGTTTTCTTGGGAACTCTTTGTAATCTTGAATCGCTGGGGCATCACCATCAACAATTTCGTAATACCAACTCTTACCATCATAAACTGCATATCTAAGATCTTTATCCTTTAAATCAGCATAAAACAAGTGTAAGTAATTTGTTTTGCCTGTAACAGAGGTACATATAGATATATAGCCTGAGACATCATTAGTTGTTTTACCTAAAGCATTTGAATTTCCATCAATCGTTTTAATTGACCACTTATTATTGGCATAGGTTGCTAGTTTGATATCACCATTCTTGCTATCGCTGTAGGCAATTACTGGCTTTCCAGCATAAGTAGCTGTTGCAAGATATTTTGCGTCGGAGGAGCCGTCAACTGTGGTGCCTTTCCAAGCAGCCTCTGGCATGATCGAATTGGAATTTACTGCATTTGATGTTCCCAGTGAATTTGTTGCAGAAACTGAGAAAGTGTATTTCACACCGTTCTTTAAGCCTTTAAAGATGACTGGACTTTCTGTTGCATTAATTAATTCACCCGTTTGAATATTTTTAATCTCATAATTTGAAACTTGAGCCAAACGAAAATTAACCGGCGGATCAAATTGAATTATTGCGCTGCGGTCGCTTATTAAAGCTTTTACATTTTGTGGTGGTTGTGGTGTACCAGAGGCAATACCTGCCGGTGGCTTTTGTCTTAGATCTTCAAACATGGCAAGTAACAAAGAACCTGGAAGATGAAATACCTCACCAGCATCTAAGTTTGGTGTCATTACTGCATTCTCACCTGA
>JBEAVA010000186.1:0-3076 GCA_041161165.1 Actinomycetota bacterium | reverse complement strand
GAACTAATACAACTGGAACAAAGATACGGCTAATTCGATCAGCAAGCTGTTGAGCCGGAGCCTTCTCTGATTGTGCGGCTAAAACCATTCTCGTTATTCGAGCAAGTTCGGTATCAGACCCAATTCTTGTTGCTCTAACTAAAACATTTCCATTATTGTTGATTGAGCCAGCAAAGACTAAATCATTGATTGCAACCTCTATTGGTTTAGCTTCGCCAGTCAAAAAAGCATTATTAATTGTTGTGGCTCCAGATACCACCTGGCCATCTGTTGCAATTCGATCACCTGGTTTTACGACAAAAATGTCTCCTACTTGAAGCTCATCAATGGGGATCAATAAATTACCGCTGTCGCGAGAAATCTCAACCTGTCCAGCCGAAAGCTTGAATAACTCAGCTAATGCAGATCCTGCACTTCTTTTTGCTCGATGCTCTAAATACCGACCAAGCATTACAAAAAATATAACCGATGCTGACACTTCAGTGTAAATAGATAACATATCTTGTTCTGGCTTATAGGTTGCTGCAGCGTAAAGACTCCAACCGAGAGAGATCAGTGAGCCTAAAGAAACTAAAGTGTCCATTGTTGGACTTGTTAAATTCTTGAGTGCGGCCCTGTGGATTGGCCAAGCCAAGATTAGAACTACAAATAGTGAAAGTGTTAAAACTAGCCAAGTAGATGCGGGAGCAACTGGATTGCTAATTTCGAAATCTATATTCGCACTAGATAGATTTTTGTTCAAATGATCGATTAAATTCAGCAAGGACTCATCAATAGATTTATGCAATTGATCAATCATTGAAATAAGTAGGACTGGAAGTGCAAATAGCAGTGTTACGAATAAGCGAATACCTAACCTGGTTGATTTTTCAAAAGATTCTCGCTCACCTTTGAAACTTGTTGCTTTATACCCAGCCGAATTAACAGCTGCGATTAGATCTTCCTCGGAGATATTCAGGGGAGCAATAACGTGAGCAGATTCCATTGCTAAGTTAACGGCAGCACGCACGCCAGGAATCTTGTTTAAAGCTTTTTCAATACTTCCTACGCATGAAGAACAGGTCATTCCCGTAATTGAGAGATTTACTTGCCTAGTCTTTATTTCAATCTCATTAGTGCGCTGCGCCATAGAGGACAGATTACTCTTACTTTTTCCTACCCAACCGATAAAACTCTACGCAAACTAGCTAGTCTGGCAATATGTTGATTAGTTAAAGCAGGCCAGTTATTTAGAGCACATCCTGGTTCGTTGTGAGAACAATTTTTTTGGCAATTAGCGATGGCTTCATTGAATTCAGGAAAGGCTGAAAGTACTCGAGAGGGTTGGATATGAGCAATTCCAAATGATCGAACCCCAGGTGTATCAATAATCCATCCAAAATTTTCGCCCTCAAAGGATGATGAAAGTGGAAGTGCAATGGCGCTAGAGGTTGTATGTCGACCTCGACCTGTAACTTCATTAACATCACCGGTTGCTCGGTGAGCAGACTTACTTATTGAACCAGCTAATAAGTTATTAACTAAAGTAGATTTACCAACTCCGGAATGTCCCATGAAAACGGTGATTTTTCCAGCAAGCGCTTTTTGTAGCTGACTTAAATCAGAGCTTTTATCGGTTTTAAAGACTGGTATATCTAGATCCTTATATATTTTCAAAAATTCATCACCATCTGCAAGATCCTTCTTTGTCATAACGATGATTGGTTTTATACCTTGGTCATAAGCAACCACTAAAGCTCTATCAACTAAGCCAACCCGTGGTTCAGGATTTGCCGCGGCGATTACGATAGCCATTTGATCTATGTTTGCAACAATAACTCTTTCATCATTTGCATGATCATCAATACTTCTAGTTAGGGTGTTTTTCCGAGTCAAAACTGTTACCACTCTAGCTAGTGAGCCTTCTGAACCTGAAATATCTCCTACAATTGAAACTAAATCTCCAACTACTACTGATTTCTTACCCAATTCACGAGCCTTCATTGCAGTAATTATTTTGCTACCAAGTGCGGTATCAACTAGGCACTTAACACGTCCACGATCTACCTCAATTATGGTTGCAGTTTGAGCCGCAGAATAATCTGGCCGATCTTTAGTTCTAGGTCTTGCCTTATTGCTTGATCCGAATTGGCGGGATTTATTAATACGAACATCATCCTCATCCCAATTACCTTTTGATCTAACCATCTAACATTGCCTGCCACATGCCGGGGAAATCTGACAAGGTTTTACGAGTAGTTTCGATATTTTCAACAGTTATTCCCTCAACCGCAAGCCCAATAATTGCACCTGCTGTTGCCATCCGATGATCCTCATACGACTTAAAGATTTGGCTAGATTTCATTCGGGTTGGCTTTATCAACAATTCCCCAGGCCCTTCAGTTACTGATCCACCCAAGTTATTGATTTCACTTGCTAATGCTGCAAGGCGATCAGTTTCATGTAATCGAAGATGACCTATTCCTCTTAAAGTTGAGGCAGAATTTGCAAGAGATGCAACCGCTGCAATGCTTGGAGTTAATTCACCCACATTTGATAAATCAATATCTATACCTTTAACACTTCCTGAGCCAGAAACCTTTAAGCCAGCTTTATCATGAGTAATTTTTGCTCCCATGCTGGAAAAAATACTTCGAAGTTGATCACCAGGCTGAGCTGTTTTTTCTGGCCAATCTTTAATTAGAACTGTTCCACCACAAATCATCGCAGCCGCCATAAATGGAGCTGCATTTGATAGATCTGGTTCGATGATCAAATCTTGCCCAATTAATTTGCAAGGAGATACTTTCCAAGTATTTTCACTGATTTCAACTTTTGCTCCAAATAATTGCAACATCTGAATCGTCATTTCAATATGAGGTAGTGAGGGCAACGAAGGTCCAATATTTTGGATCGTAATTCCATCCTCAGTTGCTGGCGCCAAAAGCAATAATGCTGAGACAAACTGACTTGAAGCACTTGCATCAATTTTCACAGTTCCGCCCTTAACTTTGCCACTGCCATTAATGGTTAGTGGAAGTCGATATTTGTTGCCATGCTCAATACTTATTCCTAATTGTTCTAAACCATCTATAAC
>JBEAVA010000024.1:0-9151 GCA_041161165.1 Actinomycetota bacterium | reverse complement strand
AAAAAATATCGACAAATCTACATATTGACAACAATATACGCTGCCGTTTGTCGATAAAGCCATTCTCATGCGGGAATTGATTATCTATAAATCTATTTATGTGTTTATGTAATATCGATTTATTGTTTTAAATTTAACAAGTTAAATAGATTAGTTAATTCTTGAGAATTCAGCACTCGATGCCGACCAGCTTTCATATCCCCCAGCGATATCGGGCCGAACTCCAATCGAATTAGACGCAGCACCTTCATCCCTAGGCTTTCAATCAACCTGCGGATAATGTGATACCGGCCTTCGTGAATTGTGATCTCTACCCAATGATGATTTTTACTCACTGCCCTAACATGAACTACCTTCAAAGCACGAGCCAACCCATCTTCAAGCTTGACGCCCTGGAGTAGTTGATCGGAAAGAGCCTTATTAAACTCCCCTTCAATCTCAACTAAGTATTTCTTCTCCAGGCCATATGAAGGATGCGTGGCACGATGGGCTAGCTCGCCATCGTTAGTCAACAGAATTACCCCTTCAGAATCTTTATCCAATCGGCCAACGTGATACAAACGATCTTTCCGATCTGCAAAATAATCACCCAGGTTGGTTCGGCCTTCTGGATCTGACATGGTGGAAATAACACCAGTTGGTTTATGAAATGCTAGATAAGTCTTAGACTTATTTATCTTTAAACTCTCACCGTCCACTTTAATGTCATGATTTTCCGGATCATATTTGCCACCGAGCTCAATCACAGTTTCGCCGTCAACACTTACTCGGCCATCAAGTATTAATTGATCTGCTGCTCGACGACTTGCTATACCAGCGTCAGCAATAATCTTATTCAACCGCGTTAAAGCCATGAATTAGTTTACCGCGCTTGAGTTAAGCGTTTAACCTAAAAATAAATTAATCAGTTAAAGTTGAAAGCAACTCATCTAAACCATCGATATCAGGCAAGAAAGGTGCCAATGCCGGTAGATCTGCGATGGAGTTAAGTCCTAACTTCTCGAGGAAAAATGAAGTCGTCTGATAAAGGACAGCTCCCGATTCACCCTCTACCCCAGCCTCTTCAACCAGACCGCGGTTTACCAAAGTTTTCATAACCGCTTCAACATTTACGCCGCGAATAGCAGAAACCCGCGCCCTAGAAACTGGCTGGCGATAAGCAATAACCGCCAATGTTTCAAGTGCAGCTTGAGTTAATCGGGCTTGCTGACCATCCAAGACAAACTTTTCAACTAGTGGCGCCATCTCCGGGTGGCTGTAATAACGCCATCCGCCTGATACCTGGCGCAATTCAAATCCTTTTTGCTCACTTTCATACTTAGCCGCAAGTGCGGTTAAAGCTGCGCTTATCTCCTCCGTTGGAGATTCAATGATTTGAGCTAAAACAAGCTCAGAAACAGGCTCATCGACAACCATCAGGATCGCCTCAAGACAACGTTGTAGTTCAACTTCAGACATTATCGGCCTCATCTACTGTTTGAACGGGTAAATCAAACTCATCGCTAACTCTAATCTCACCAGAGGCAGTTCCAATCCAGGTTATCTGCAATTCACCCAATGAAACCATCTGTTCAAACCTGACGACTCCCTCGCGATAAAGCTCAAGCAAGGATAGAAACCGAGCAACAACTACCAGGGTCGAGTCCGCATCGGCTATGAGAGCCCTAAAGGTTGCTCTGCCGGCACGCCGCAAGTGTTCCACCACCTTTGTAGCCTGCTCGGCTACGCTAACAAGTGGCTGATGCAGGTGGTCAATGCTAAATGCTGGTGTTGTCTTTGGAGTTAACACTCGATTGGCAATTGCAGCAAAACGTTGAGCGCCAACACCAATCAAAACTTCCGGAAGCAATTGAGCAAAATGAGGTTCCAAAGCCACTAACCGGGCAAAGGATTTCTCCTCCCGATCAATTCTCTCTGAAAAGATGGCTGCGATCTCTTTAAAGGCTCGGTACTGAAGTAAGCGAGCAAACAGAAGATCACGTGCTTCAAGCAACGCCAGGTCTGATTCATCATCGACCTCACCACTTGGAAGCAATTTAGCTGCCTTTAGATCCAGCAAAGTGGCGGCTACTACTAAGAATTCCGTGGTTTTATCTAAATCCCACCCCTGATCAGCATTTTCTAACTGCTTTATATAAGAAATGAACTCATCAGTGACCGCTCCTAAAGCAACCTCTGTGATATCCATCTTGTGGCGAGAGATAAGTTGGAGCAGTAGATCAAAAGGGCCATCAAAATTAGTTAAATGCAAGGAAAAACCAGCAACCCGCCCATCAGTTATGGAGGCAGGGGCAGTTGCAGCTGTGGATAAATTTTCTTGCGACATGCGCACAAGATACTTCACACATCCTTGCCTTTGCACATGCCCCACCGTAGGTTCTGGCCATGGGAAAAAACGCTAGACAGACTTCTCGGTTAAACGCTAAATCGACATTGAAGCCAACTCGTTCTCCAAGAGAAGAGAGTTTGGCAACTACCGCTGATGTTTTGGGCAAAAAACTACTTAATTTTTCAGAGCCAAGTAAAACTCCAGAGCCTGGAAATGCAAAGGTAATTTCAGTTGTCAATCAGAAAGGTGGAGTTGGAAAAACCACAACCGCTATCAATCTTGGAGCAGCATTAGCTGAGGTTGGTCGTCGCGTACTTCTAATTGATTTTGATTCACAAGCCTCAATGACAACAGGACTTGGAATTAAAGGGCCAGCATTGCGCGAGCAGTATGGATCTATTTGGTACCTACTAAATGACTCAGAGGCAAAACTAGAAGATTTCATCCTCAAATCATCAGTAGCAGGTCTTGATTTCATTCGAGGACATGAAGATTTAGCAGCTGCTGAGGCCGCATTTGTCTCCGAGATAGCCAAAGAACATAAGCTTCGTAAATTATTGGCGCCAGTTCTTGACAAGTACGATGTGATTTTGATTGATTGCTCACCATCTCTTGGAACTTTAACAGTAAATGCATTAACCGCATCAAATGGAGTAATCATCCCGATGGAATGCGAATACTTTGCTGTGTTAGGTCTTTCATTGGTTAAGAAAACAATTCAAAAGATTAAAGAAAATACAAATCCAGAGCTTGAGATTCTAGGAATCTTGGCAACTATGTTTGAACGCAAAACTAGCCACTCTCGAGAGGTATTAGAGTTAATCGATAAAGAGTTCCCGGATGAAGTTTTTGACACAATAATTTCGCGCACTGTTAGATTCTCAGAGTCAACAGTTGCCGGAGTCCCAGTTACCGCATACGCCAGCAGCAGCAGCGGTTCAGCTTCCTATCGAAGATTAGCTAGAGAATTAATCGCAAGAGGAGGAGCAAAATGAGTCGTCGCGTAAGTTTGCCAGGAGCAGATGAGCTATTTAGGAACACTGCAACATTAAGCGCTGTTCCAAGTCAACGTGAGAATAGTGAAGAGATAACTCAGGCACCAGTTGCAGCATCTACTCCAAAGAACTCTGTTAGACAAACCCCAAGAAGACGAGTCAACGCATTTGATAGAGCGCCAAGTGGTCGTGAAAAGCATGATGAAAAAATTACAGTTTATTTATCCCCTGATGAACTTTATGATTTAGATCAAGCCAGATTAGCACTGCGTGGAGATTTAGGTCTGGCAGTTGATCGAGGCAGAATTGTCAGAGAATCTCTTTCAATAATTATTGCCGATCTTGAAGCCAAGGGTGATCAAAGTATTATCGCTAGAAGATTACGCGGTCGCTAACAACTACTTACTCCTTGGATGAGCGCTGGCATAACTTTCACGCAAGCGATCTATCGTAATTAAAGTATAGATTTGAGTTGTAGTAACCGAGGCATGTCCAAGTAGCTCTTGCACCACTCGAATATCTGCTCCCCCGTCTAACAAATGAGTTGCAAATGAATGTCGCATTGAATGTGGAGTAACAACCTCAGCCAAACCTGCTCGTGCGGCCCTGTTTGCAACAATGCCCCAAGCACTTTGTCTAGTTAATCTTCCACCTCTTTGGTTTAGAAATAAGGCCTTCTGCGTCAACACCCTGCAAAGGGTTGGCCTTGATCTTGTTAAGTAATCATTTACTGCAGTTAATCCAAAACTGCCTATAGGTATAACTCTTTCTTTTCCACCTTTACCTTTAACTCTAATTGTTGTTACTTGTGAATCATCATTTTTAATCGATGAAATGTCGGTCGTATTTAGATTGATAATCTCTGTTACTCGCGCGCCGGTGGCGTATAAAAGCTCAAGCAAAGCCCGATCGCGAAGTGAAATTAAATCATCCCCTGAAATCTCCAAGATACTCATTATTTGGTCAACCGTTAGAGCCTTAGGAAGACGCTTTGGAATTTTTGGTGGATGAAAATTAAGTGTCGGATTTTGATAATTATGTTCCTTGGCAAGATATGAGAAGTAACTTCGTAGGCTTATCACATTCCTAGCAATCGATGATTCTCCGATCTTAAACTCGGTATTGGCCCGTCCTCGTAGCCAAGAGATGTACCCAACTAATTCTTCTGGTGTTATTTGGGAAAGATTTAGTTGGTTTATCGATAAATAGTGAAAAAACCGCTCTAAATCTCGCCGGTATGCAGCGGTGGTATTTCTAGATAAACCCTTCTCAATAGAAAGGTAATTAAAAAAATCAGTTAAATGATCACTTACCATGCTTTGCGATCGCTGCCGCAATTAATCCGGCAAATAAAGGATGTGGTTTAGTTGGTCTAGACAAGAACTCTGGATGGGCTTGTGTGCCTACATAGTACGGGTGCACATCTTTTGGTAATTCAACAAACTCCACTAAGTGTTTATCTGGCGATAAACCTGAAAAAACCAAACCAGTTTTTAGAATCTGCTCGCGATATTGATTGTTTACTTCATATCGATGACGATGTCTTTCACTTATCTGATTCTTGCCATAAACACCAGCAACTACTGAACCGGCTTGCAAATCTGCTTTATATAACCCAAGACGCATTGATCCGCCCATTTGTCCATTTCCTGCAACAATATCAATTTGATCACTCATTGTTGAGATAACGGGATTAGTGGTTGACTCATCAAACTCAGCAGAGTTTGCATCCTTTAATCCAGCCAAATTGCGTGCTACCTCAATTACCATACATTGCAAACCTAGACATAATCCTAAGGTTGGAATCTTATTTTCACGGGCATACTTTAAAGCTCCTAGTTTTCCTTCTATTCCTCTAACACCAAAACCGCCTGGAACACAGATTGCATCTACATCACTTAAATTGGCGGCTGCATCTTTATCAGTTGCGCAATCATCACTTGCCACCCATTTGATATTTACCTTAGCGAAATTGGCAAAACCACCAGCACGCAAGGCTTCAGTCACTGACAGGTAGGCATCTGGTAGATCTATGTATTTACCAACCAATGCAACAGTAACCTGATGTTTAGGATTATGAACTTTGTTTAGTAAATCCTCCCACTCACCCCAAACAACATCTCCGCATTTGATTTGCAGTCGTTTAACAACGTAGGCATCAAGTCCTTCTGAATATAAAACTTTTGGTATGTCATAAATTGATGGCGCATCAACTGCAGCTACTACCCCCTCTATATCGACGTCACACATCAAGGAGATCTTCTTTTTAACTGACTCAGGTATCTGTCGATCACTACGCAGCACGATCGCATCTGGTGCTATACCAATTGATCGAAGAGCGGAAACACTGTGCTGGGTTGGTTTTGTCTTTAACTCACCAGCCGGACCCATATAAGGCACCAAGGAAACATGCAGATAGAAAACATTATCTCTACCCACATCTTGTCTTATCTGCCTGGCAGCTTCCAAAAAGGGCAGGGATTCAATATCTCCAACTGTGCCACCAATTTCCGTAATCACAACATCAACATCATCACCTGCCATAGCCTTCATCGCGTCTTTGATTTGATTGGTGATATGTGGGATCACTTGGACTGTTTCACCCAAATACTCTCCGCGACGTTCCTTAGCAATAACCTTTGAATAAATTTGGCCAGTTGTTATATTGGCCGATCCATGCAAATTGGTATCTAAAAATCTTTCGTAATGACCAATATCTAAATCTGTTTCAGCACCATCATCTGTAACAAAAACCTCACCATGTTGAAAGGGGTTCATTGTTCCTGGATCCACATTTAAGTAGGGATCAAGCTTTTGCATGGTTACCCGAAGACCACGTGCGCGCAGCAATCGACCTAGACTCGATGCTGTTAATCCTTTGCCCAAACTTGAGGCGACGCCACCTGTAACAAATATATGCTTACTCACATGATTGGCGGTCATGGAAGACTAGATTATCATGCATTCTTAACGATAGCCAATAATTCACCTGCATGTTCCTGCGCGGTTTGCGAATCTTCTTGACCACTCAACATTCTAGCAATCTCAATTTTTCGACTAGTTGCACTCACCTCCATCACATCAGATTGTGTAACTAATCCACTCTCACTTTTCTTCACTACTAAATGATTATCGGCCCAAGCGGCAACTTGAGCAAGATGGGTAATCACAATAACTTGAGCAGATTTTGATAATTTTGCTAATCGTCTACCAACCTCAATAGCAGCTTTGCCGCCAACACCAGCATCAACCTCATCAAAAATATATGTACCAATCGGTTCCGCCTCGGCAATTACCACCTCAAGCGCCAACATCACTCTAGATAACTCACCTCCACTAGCAACTTTATTTAATGCCAGCGGTGTACCGCCAGAGTGAGCTGAAAACAAAATAAATATTTCATCAATACCTGTTGATGTATATGAACGAGGATTTTCAATGTCTGCAACTACTTGATCAATTACAAATGAGGCATTTGGCATTGATAGACCCCTTACCTCTTCAGTTACCTGCGCAGATAATTTGGCGCCGCTTGCTTTTCGAGAATTACTAATTGCAATAGCTTTTTCTTGAAGTTGCTTAAAAAGTGATTGCGCCTGTTTTTCCAGCTCTGCAACCCGCTCATCCCCACCGGACAAATCTGCAATTCGCTCCTTTGCATTTTTACCATCTAGAAGCAACTGCTCAAAGGCTGCCTCTTTATCACTACCTTTGCCATATCTTTTCAAGAGGGAGTTTAAGGAAGATTTTCGCTCCTGCAATTTTTCAAATCGATTTGGGTCAGCTTCAAGTTGTGAAAGATATGAGGTCAGATCACTTGAAATATCCTGAAAATTAAGCAAACTTTCGGTATACCTTTCAGTGATTTGATCTAACTGCTTATCTTTTCCATTGACCTGATCTAAACTTTTTCTTATTTGCTGCAGCATGTTCACCGCTGAAAGATCCTCATTTTCAAAAAGATTTAGAGCTGATGAAACTGCCTGATTTAAAAGCTCAACTGACCCTAGCTTCTCGAGCTCATTTTCGATTTTGGGTTCAATTTTGCAAACTGATCTGCTAACTCAGAGAGCTCTGCGATTTGTCGATCCGCTTGAGACAACTGCTCCTTTAAATCAATAATTCTTTGCTTCATCTGTTGATACTGCTCAAAGATCTCTTGGTAAGGTTCTAACGCTAATCCAGCAAAACGATCCAATAACTCTCTGGCAACACCTGGTTTGGTTAATTTAGAAGATGATGTTTGGGCATGAATTTCAACTAGAGAATTAGCAAAGGATGAAACTGCAGCCGCCGATGAAACTACTCCACCTACTAGAACCCGAGATTTACCCGCAGTGCTAACAGTTCGACTGATAACAACACTTTCATCCTCAACCTCACCCCCAGCATCAATGATTTGTGCTGCTAATTCTTTTGGTACTGCGAATTTTCCAGTAACAATTGCCCGCTCTTGACCTTGTCTTACTAAATCTGAATCTGATTTGTTACCCAGTACCAAACCTAATGCCGTGAGTACCATGGTTTTACCGGCCCCAGTTTCACCAGTTAACACAGTTAAGCCAGGTTTGAATTCAATATTTGATGACTCGATAACACCTAAGGATCTAATCGAAATCTCTTCTAACCTACTTTTAACAACTTTCTTACTGCCCACGCCAACCCTCAACTGGCAATTTGAATTTAGCAACCAAGCGATCAGTAAAAGTGGCAGGTTTAATATGTGCCAACAACACATCCTCTTTATCGCTGGTCAATATCACTCGATCATTTTTCTGCAAAGTAATTCTTCTAATCCCATCAGCATTTAAATCTGCTGAATCACTGCCTAAATCCAAAACAATCTCAGATTTAGGTGAAACCACCATGGGGCGTGAGAATAAAGAGTGGGCCGCTAACGGAAGTAGTACTAGAGCATCAACCTCCGGCCAAACCACTGGCCCACCAGCGGAGTATGCATAAGCTGTTGATCCAGTTGGAGTTGCGCAAATTACTGAATCACACCACCATCGAGAAAGCGGTCGATGATCAATTTGGACAAAGGTGTCAATCATCTGGTGATCATTTCGTTCCACCAAGACCTCATTTAATGCCCAACCAGATTGTAATAATTTACCATCGCGAATCAATTGATAATTCAAACTCATCCGCTCCTCGATTGAAAAAGTTGCACCCGCAATCGCCGCCACTATTTCATCAAGTGATGGTTTTTCAATCTCAGCTAAGAAGCCAACATGGCCTAAATTAATGCCGAGAATTGGCACACCTTTTCCGCGGAAGATTTCAGCAGCACGAAGCATGGTGCCATCACCACCAAGAACAACTGCTAAATCTATTTTTTCATTGGAAAATTCAGCTATCGATAGATTTGGCAAGGTAGAAAAAACCTCAATTTGTTTTGAATTCAATAACTTAGATAAATCTTTCGCGGTAGCAATAGCTTCGGGGCGATTTGGATGAACAACTAACAAAACTGATTTAACAACTTGGCTCATGCTGGCCCCCTTTCAATCGCAAGATCTAAATCTACTTCTAATAGAGGCTCACCTGCTTTGCTCAACCACAGAAAGTACTCGACATTGCCACTTGGGCCAGGAAGTGGGCTTGCCACTACTCCTAAGCAGCCTAAGCCGAGAGAAAAAGCAGCATCTGCAACAGCTGCCACCGCCTCTTTTCGAAGAGTGGCATCTCGAACAACACCGCCAGCCCCTAATTTCTCTTTGCCAACTTCAAATTGAGGTTTAACCATAACTAAAAAATCGGCTTCCTCCTTCGCCACCTCAATAAGTGCGGGCAATACTATTTTTAAAGATATGAAGGATAGATC
>JBEAVA010000185.1:0-2865 GCA_041161165.1 Actinomycetota bacterium | reverse complement strand
CTTTTGTTAAGTACGGCAGCAAGTTAATTGGCGCGGATGTCGATGCAATTAAGCGCGGTGAAGATCGCGAAGTATTTAAGAAGATAGTTGAAAGTATCGGTGGGCAATCCGCTAAATCGAAGATATGCCATTCGATGCAAGATTGCTTGGCTGCTGTAGTTGAACTTAAATATCCAGTCGTTGTGCGCCCTTCATTCACTATGGGTGGTTTGGGTTCTGGAATTGCCTATAACGAATCAGATTTACAGCAAATTGCTGGAGCTGGTTTACGACATAGTCCAACAACTGAGGTACTTCTAGAAGAATCAATAATTGGTTGGAAAGAGTACGAGTTAGAGGTAATGCGTGATAACAAAGACAATGTTGTAATTGTTTGCAGCATTGAAAATGTTGATCCAATGGGAGTACATACGGGAGATTCAATAACGGTTGCTCCAACCATGACTTTAACTGATGTTGAGTATCAGAAATTACGTGATCTTTCGATAAAGATTATTCGAGAAGTTGGAGTTGCAACTGGAGGGTGCAATATCCAATTTGCTGTTAATCCGACAGATGGAAGAATAATTGTGATCGAGATGAATCCGCGAGTTTCTCGATCATCAGCACTAGCTTCAAAAGCTACCGGATTTCCCATTGCAAAGATTGCAACCAAGTTAGCGATTGGGTACACATTAGATGAAATTGAAAATGATATAACTAAATCAACTCCAGCTTCCTTTGAACCAGCTTTAGACTACGTAGTTGTAAAATTTCCAAGATTTGCCTTTGAGAAATTTCCGGAGGCTGACACACGCCTAACTACCACCATGAAAAGTGTCGGTGAGGCCATGGCGATTGGTCGAAGTTTTCCTGAAGCCCTTCAAAAAGCTCTGCGCTCATTAGAAAAAGCGGGCGCATCATTCAGATGGCGAAGGGAAGATCTCGCTGAATTGCTTGGAAAGATTGCAGTACCAACTGAATTTCGACTACAGCAGGTGCAGTTGGCTTTGTTTAATGGCGCATCAGTTGATGAAGTTTATAAAATTACAAAGATTGATCCGTGGTTTCTAGAACAGATTAGATTAATAAATGATCAAGCCTCATTGATCGCCAATTCTGGAGAGCTAACTAGAGAGCTTTTGAAATCATCAAAAATGATGGGTTTTTCCGATGCTCAGATTGCAGAACTAAGAAAAAGTAATGAATCAGAGGTTCGTCAGATTAGAAGTAATTTAAATCTTCATCCAGTTTACAAGACTGTTGATACCTGTGCTGTGATGAAGAGAGTGAAGTGTTATCTAGGAGTAAACCAGCGGTAATCATTCTTGGAAGCGGTCCAAATCGAATAGGTCAAGGAATTGAATTTGATTATTCGTGCGTTCATGCATCATTTGCCTTACAAAAGGCAGGCTATGAAACGATTATGATCAATTGCAATCCAGAGACTGTTTCTACAGATTACGACACATCAGATAGATTGTATTTCGAGCCCCTAACGCTTGAAGATGTATTAGAGGTTATTGCCGCCGAAAGTGCAGCCGGTCCAATTTTGGGAGTTATTGCACAATTAGGAGGTCAAACTCCACTTGGACTTGCTCGAGGCCTATTAGATGCGGGCGTGAAAATTCTTGGCACATCCCCTGATGCAATTGATTTGGCTGAAGAGCGAGGCGCCTTTGGTGAAATTCTTTCTAAGAACAATTTGTGGGCGCCTAATTTCGGAATGGCAAACTCTTATCAAGAATCCTCAGAAATTGCCACAAGAATTGGTTACCCAGTGCTTGTAAGACCATCTTATGTTCTCGGTGGAAGAGGTATGGAGATTGTTTATGATGAAGAATCTCTGAGAGGTTTTATTGATAAAGCAACCGCTATCACTCCAAATCATCCAGTTTTAATTGATAAATTCTTAGATGATGCAATCGAAATAGATGTAGACGCACTCTATGACGGATCTGATCTGTATTTGGCTGGTGTAATGGAGCATATTGAAGAGGCGGGTGTTCACTCAGGAGACTCCGCTTGCGTTTTGCCAAGTACTTCATTGGATAAAAATATGTTAGATCAGATACGAGTTGCTACCGAAAAAATAGCAAAGGATGTCGGCGTTAGAGGTTTGATTAACATTCAATTTGCGATCAGCGGCAATCCTCAAAAGCTCTTTGTATTAGAGGCAAATCCAAGAGCGTCAAGAACTGTGCCTTTTGTTGCAAAAGCAACTGGTGTTCAATTAGCTAAAGCTGCAGCCTTGATTGCAACTGGAGTCAGTATTGATCAACTACGCAAAGATGCCATTTTGCCAAAGATTGGTGACGGAAAGGCTAATGGTGTTTCAGTGAAAGAAGCCGTTCTACCCTTCAATCGATTCCGTAGAGTTGATGGCACAGGAGTTGATACTGTTTTAGGTCCGGAGATGAAATCAACTGGTGAGGTTATGGGGATAGCCAACAACTTCGGTTTAGCATTTGCAAAGAGCCAAATTGCTGCATTTGGACCATTGCCGATTTCAGGTGCTGTGTTTATTTCACTTTCACAAAGAGATAAAGATGCTGGCTGGCGTTCAGCCAGAGGGTTGCATGAGTTAGGTTTTAAGATTTACAGCACAGCTGGTACTCATTCTTATTTAACCGAGAAAGGCATTCCTTCTGAAAAGGTAAGAAAAAACTCTGATCCTCAAACTGAACAATTATCTGCCAATGATTTGATTACAAAAGGACTGGTTCAATTAGTGATCAATACACCTCTCGGTCGAGGTTCCAGGCAGGATGGCTTCTTGATTCGAACTGCAGCCATTTCGCGATCTGTTGCTTGCATAACCACTATTCCAGGGTTTAAAGCTGCGGTCGCTGGGATAAGCGCCCTACAAAAAGATGAGTTTGGAAT
>JBEAVA010000080.1:0-3820 GCA_041161165.1 Actinomycetota bacterium | reverse complement strand
CCATCTTAAGGATAAGCCAATTGTTACTTACTGCACCGGTGGTATTAGATGTGAAGTTTTATCCTCAGTAATGAAGACTCGAGGATTTAAAGAGGTTTATCAGATTGATGGTGGCATCTTCACCTACGGTAAAGAGTTTGGTGATGATGGCTTATGGGAGGGCGCCCTTTATACCTTTGATAATCGAATGTCGATTGAGTTTAGTGAGAAGACAAAATCAATCGCTAAGTGTGAAAAATGTGATGCTCCAGCAAATCGTTTTTATGATTGTCCAAAGCCGCCATGTAACTCTCTGAATTTATTGTGTGCTAATTGTGCTGAAAAGATGAATGATGAGATCTGCAAACACCCACAACGAAAGTACTCGAAAGCTGAATTAATCGGCTAATAATTGGTTTGCGTGATCCTTTGGGTGATTTATATAGCTGCTAAACCATTTACGAAGATCATAAGCGCCAGATTCAGTATGAACACCTGCATTTGATAATTGTTCAATCTCTAATCTTCTTATGATTTCTAGGCTTGCTGCTCTAGATGCCTTATATAAAGCCAAGGAGCTTTCAATTGGTAGTACGGTGTAACCCAAGGTGGCATTTTTAGCCCAGATATTTTCATCATAACCTTGAATAGTTGAGCCAGGCTCTGCCACCAATCTTTTTAATCGAGCACAAGATTGAGATTCAGAATCAGCTAAATGATGAATTACCTGCCGGGCATTCCAGCCATCTTTTTTGGGCTTATCTAAATCAGCCATATTTACCTTTTTAATTGCTTCTAGAAATACATTTGTTGCCGCCTCATATTCAGCAGCTAATTTTTCAATCTCAGGATGTGTCATACCTATATCTTATCTGCGAAGGAAGGTGCGCAGTCCACCCCAGATGGATGTGCTCAGTTTTCCAAGCCTAGTAATTGGTGAGCTACCTATTACCTTCACACTAGTTGGCTCACCTGGTGTTGAGACTGAGAGTAGGGCTGGTGAGCTCTCATCTAATGAGTTAGCAATAATCTTCATCTGGGCAACTAGTGAAATACATCTAACAAATTGTGTTCTTGGCAGATTATCTGCCATAGCAATTATCTCCTCGGTAAAGTTATCAGCAGCTAGACGAAGATCTTTTGCAATATTATCAATCTGTTTATCACGAGATTTACTCTCAATTAACTCTAACTTCTCGGTAATTGCATTACTAGTTGCTGATAGAGCGTATGCAATCTGTCGATCAATAACCTCTTTCCGTTTAGGGTCAAGGGTTGAATCAAATAATGTTCTAGCCATACTACGAATCTGAACCACCATATGTTCAATTGCAACCCCTTGAATATATAAAGACTCCGCCTCATCAACCTCAGCAAGTGGTGACCACCTGGCATATCTTCTGGCCTCAATAGCTTGTGATCTAAGGTTTGGAATTTCTTCAACTAACAATCTAGCTTTTGCTAACCAACTGCCCGCTTGCTTTTGTGAAAATCCAGCAGCAACTCCCTCTGCCATCTCACTTATTAATTCAGCACCACGTTTACCAAGTCGGGAGATTTGGTTAACAGTTCTTCCAGCGGGGGTATTGGCATGAGAGAAATAAGAGAAAACTATTGCTACCGCAGCACCGATCAATGTTGAAAGTAATCGGTGCTCAGCAGTGGATCCAGAGATGCCTGGGCCAATCACAATTAAAGCGGTAACCGGCACATTTACAGAGGCAACCTCACCAAGACGTAATCCCCTGGCAACTACAGAACAAAGTAGGACTGTGGTGCCAATTGCAACTGGACCAAAGGAGAAGTAATGCACAGTAAGTAGGGCAACTCCTGCACCAATTGCGGTTCCAACAATCTGACCTAAGCCTTCTCGTACTGATTTATAAAGTGAGATACGAATACTTAGGGCGCAAACAATCGCTGCTACTAAGCCACCCTTAAAAACTAACGCATCTCCTAATAACCAAGCAGTGGTGGAGGCAAGAGATGCCACCACAATCTGCCTTACCCAAGTTCTACGATTGGTAAATAATCTTATGAACCAGGTGAAAAAAGCTTTCACGGGCGAAACTTAATTTTTTTAGCGTTCATTAAAACTTTCAGCCTGGCAATCGCACTCTTGCCCATGCCATGTAATCCTTCTAATTCATTAAGTGAGATCTTTCTTAAATCTGAAACTTTAAATAATTTAGCATCAACTAATGCCCTTCTTGCCGGGGCGGCAATTCCATACTCACGCCACTCTCGATCTAGACTTTCATATCGATCAAGATCTGCTTGTGAGATATCACATTGTGAATTACTGGATTTACTCAACTTTCCCATACTGCAATCCTACAACTTTACTTACGTTTCTTTTTGACCATTATCTGCACCATCCGCTGCGTCATTAATTTACGCACCAATGTCTTAGGAAGTGGTGCATCAAAGTGGAGAGCACTTTTTGTTTGTTTATATTTAACTAAATCTGTTTTTAAAGCGGCAAGAACTGAGCCACTAAATGGGTAAAAGGAGCACCCTGATTTTCGAGCAGCAATCCCACAAACCACATCACCATCTAATTTAAAGGCAGGTATGCCATAGGAAATTACCTGCTTTAGATTGGGCTCAATCTCCAAAATAATATTGCGCATATCTTTTAGTAATTTTTTCTCCGGCTCACTTTGCGCAGAGATATATGCATCGATATCACGTTTTGCCATATCGATATCTTAATTACTTAATGAATTAATTTGGCAGATTTCGATACATTGGAAGGTAGAGCTGACCTGGTTTAGATCGACTTGGAATTGGCCCAGCCCCAGATGTAAATCCCAACTTGCGATAGGCAGCAATTGCCCGCTCATTTTCTGGCCAAACCCCTAAACCTTGCTTTTGCCAATTTTTATCCAAACAAAACTCATCAATTTTTCCAAGCATAAGAGCGGTAACTCCACGCCCACGATAATTTGGTGCAATCCACCAACCAAAGATCCAGCAATCACTTCCGCGGTCTTCACCTGCTGCCTCAACACCAATTAAACCAATATCTTCACCATTGGTAGCAACAAAAAACCAATTTGTATCTGCAATTGATTGCTGCCAAAAAGAAATCGGCTTTTCCTTATCAACCTCATACTGCGCACCAAATGCATATGGTGCATCTTTAAGGGCTGCAAGTCTTAAATTACGAAGTCGCTCAGCTTCGTCATCTTTTGCAGCAGTAATTTGAAAGGACATTTAAAATCTTTTATCGATTTAAAAATTTACTAAACAAACCTGCCTTTTTTGGCTCGGCCTGATGACCTTGGCATCTATCTTCCTTTGCAACTCCAGCTAAGGCTTGCTCGATATGTTGTCCACAACCAGACCAGGTTGGTTTATTACATTTCCTACAAATTACTTTATCGCACATTTCTTATCACCTTCTCTTGGAGTTTTCTGGAGAGAAAAGCAAAAGTATTATCGCTCCAGCAATGCCTGAGATTACCGCAGCAATTAGTAAGCCTGCTTTGGCTTGATTTAACAACACCTCGGAGGTGTAACTTAAATTTGCAATCATTATTGAAACTGCTAATCCCATACCGGCTAATGCCGAGCCGCCAATAAGCTCACTCTTACTTAATGTCAAAGGAGCTTTTATTAGCTTCGCACCAATTATTGCAAAAATTGTAATGCCAAAAATTTTTCCAAAATATCTAGCAAATATAATTGAATTTCCAAGTGAAGATGAAAACTCAATATTTGAGGTTAATGTTGGAACTATATTTGCAATTACATATACGGGTAATACAACAAGATTAACAAATTGAGTAAAGATTTTTTCCTTAGGAATCTTGCCAAGTATTGCGCCTAAAATCAC
>JBEAVA010000079.1:0-3824 GCA_041161165.1 Actinomycetota bacterium | reverse complement strand
AGTGAGTACCAAAAATATATTGATGATCTAGTCGCCGAAGAGAAAGCAGCAACTGCATGACCACCTACGCCCAACGTCCGGTAATTTCAGCCTCACCTGCTGCCCCTGCGCCGACCTCAAAGGGCAGATTGTTAGTTAAGTGGTTAACCTCAACTGATCACAAAACAATTGGTTACCTTTATTTAATTACAGCTTTCGCTTGGTTTTTAATTGGTGGACTTTTAGCTCTACTCCTTCGAGGTGAGCTTGCCCGCCCAGGAATGCAATTTTTAAGCAATGAGCAGTACAACCAGATCTTTACTATGCATGGAACCATTATGTTGTTGATGTTTGCAACCCCATTATTTGTTGGTTTTGCAAATGTAATTATGCCGCTACAAATTGGCGCAGCAGATGTTGCATTCCCAAGATTAAATATGCTCTCTTACTGGCTGTATTTATTTGGTGGCACCATGGCGTTCATTGGTTTTATTACACCAGGGGGAGCAGCATCCTTTGGTTGGACAGCTTATGCACCTTTATCTAATGCTCAATACTCACCGGGAATTGGCGCAGATCTTTGGTTGGTAGGTCTTGCAATTGGTGGTCTTGGCACAATCCTTGGCGGCGTTAACTTTGTGACCACAATTTTGACGATGCGTGCACCAGGTATGACGATGTTTAGAATGTCAATCTTTTCTTGGAACGTACTTCTTACCTCAATACTTGTCTTAATCGCATTCCCACCACTAGCTGCAGCTTTTCTAGCTCTTGAATCTGATCGATTATTTGGCTCACATATCTTTGATCCAGCAAATGGTGGTGCGATGTTGTGGCAACATCTTTTCTGGTTCTTTGGTCATCCTGAGGTTTATATCTTGGCTTTGCCATTTTTTGGAATCGCAACTGAGATTTTGCCAGTCTTTAGTCGCAAGCCAATCTTTGGTTACAAAGGGTTAATTGCAGCAACAATTGCAATCGCTGCATTATCTGTGGCGGTATGGGCTCACCATATGTATGCCAGCGGTCAGGTCTTACTGCCCTTCTTCTCATTTATGACATTTTTGATTGGTGTGCCAACCGGCGTTAAGTTCTTTAACTGGATCGGCACGATGTGGCGAGGCTCTGTCACATTTGAAACACCAATGTTGTTTGTGATGGGCTTTTTAATTACCTTCCTCTTTGGTGGCTTAACTGGAATTATCTTGGCTAGCCCACCACTTGATTTTGCAGTTTCTGCCTCATACTTCGTAGTTGCACACTTTCACTACGTACTCTTTGGCACCGTAGTCTTTTCTATGTTTGCTGGTTTCTACTTCTGGTGGCCAAAGATGACTGGCAAGATGTTAGATGAAACCTTGGGCAAGATTCATTTCTGGACCTTATTCTTTGGCTTCCACCTAACATTTTTAATTCAACATTGGTTGGGCATTAAGGGCTTCCCACGCAGATATGCAGATTACCTAGCCTCTGATGGCTTTACCTTTATGAATATGGTTTCAACAGTTGGTTCAGGATTACTTGCACTTTCGATGATTCCATTCTTTATGGCGGTTTGGAAATCTAGAGGTGAACCAAAGGTAACTAATGATGATCCTTGGGGTTATGGCTCATCCTTAGAATGGGCAACCTCATGTCCACCACCACGACATAACTTCACATCGATGCCAAGAATTAGATCAGAACGTCCTGCATTTGATCTGCACTATCCACATATGGCGCAGAAAGAAAATCACTAATGAAAACTAGTTGGATTTTATTTGTTGGTTTATCAATCTTTTATGCAATTATGACAGTGATTTATTGGCAGTTAGGTGGTGAACCAGTTGGTGTTACCGCAATTGCACTAAGTGGTGGATTGGCTTTAATTATTGGTTTTTATCTTTGGTTTACCGCCCGCAGATTAGGAAATGTATTACCAGAGGATAATCTGCAAGGTGAGATAGCAGACTCTGCCGGTGAGATGGGATTCTTTTCACCGCACTCTTGGTGGCCACTTCCGGTAGCACTTTCTGCCTGCACCCTTGGCTTAGGTTTAATAATTGGTTGGTGGCTAGTGTTAATTGGAGTTGGAAGTTTATTAATCTCAGTTCTTGGCTTAGTTTTGCAATACGAACGTCCCTCTAATACTGCTCACTAATTATGAAAGAAAGAGCGCAGATACTAGAGACTGGTATCCCGCTTTTCTATAAAGTGCAGCTAGAAATTGATGCACCAGCACAAAAAATCTTTGATTTCCTAGCACAGCCAAAAAATCACCCACTAATGGATGGCTCTGGCATGGTTAAGGGTGAATTCAAAGGGCCTGAGCGGTTATTTTTAGGGGCAAAATTTGGCATGAAGATGCGGCTTGGGATTCCTTATCTAATTACTAATCAGGTAATTGAGTATCAAGAGGGAAAATCAATTGCTTGGCAACATCTACTTCACAATGTTTGGCGGTATGAGTTGGAAGAGATTTCACCAAATAGAACCTTAGTAATTGAAAGTTGGGATGGCAGAAATGCTAGATCTAAGTGGTGGGTAAGTGATTCATATAAGTGGGTGCCAAAAGCTATGGCAAAGACCTTGGTTAATTTAAAAGGGTTGATAAGTGCATGAGTTCGGTAATTTCAACAGATCCTGGTATTGATCAATTAGCTCAAATTGCGGTTAAAACTGCCAAGGAGTTAATTGATGAGTCAGCTCCTAATTTAAAAAGGTATGACAAGGCGAGTAGAAAAAGATTTACCAGGTTATTTGTTGATCCCAAGGCGATTAGTGTCACCGTTTCATTAACTGATGAGGTTATGCGAATCGCATCGGCCAAGGATGCAGTTCGAATCTTAAGAAAAGCAGCTAAGGATGCAACTGTTGCAGGGTTTGGATTGTTTAATACCTTTGGCCTGAAATTAATCGCACTTTTATCAAAGCTGCTGCCTAAGCCAGTTATTTTTGCAGTTAATACCCAGGTTAAGTTGTTATCTAAAGGGATTATTTTGCCAGCGGAGAGTAAGCAACTGTCCCGACAGATAAAGCGCCGAGCAAAAAAGGGAATTAAATTAAATATAAATGTTTTAGGTGAGGCAGTACTAGGTGATCATGAGGCAAGTGAGAGATTTGAACGGGTAATGCAGATGATGGCCCGTCCTGAGGTTGATTATGTTTCAGTGAAATTATCCTCAGTAGCAAGCCAAATTATTGCCTTAGATCGAGAGGGAACCTTAGAGCGGGTAAGTGAAAAATTACGGCAGATCTACCGCCAATCAATTGCCACCGGCACCTTTGTTAACTTGGATATGGAGGAGTTTCGCGATCTTCGCTTAACTGTTGATGCATTTAAGTTAGTTTTAAGTGAGGGTGAGTTTAAAAATCTATACGCAGGGTTAGTTTTACAAGCTTATCTGCCTGAATCACATGAGGTATTTGCAGAGTTGGTTGACTGGTCAATTGAACGCAACAACCAATCTGGTGGGGTAATAAAGATTAGATTGGTAAAGGGTGCAAACCTGGCGATGGAAAAGGCGGAGGCTGAATTACATGGTTGGGTGGCAGCTCCCTACCAATCTAAAGCAGATGTGGATGCTAGTTACTCACGGTTATTAGATACTGCACTTCGAAGAGAAAATGCCAAAGCGGTGCGAATTGGTGTTGCTAGCCATAATCTCTTTCATATCGCCTTTGCACTTGAGATCGCTAAAAAACGTAATGTAATGGAGCAATTAGATCTTGAGATGCTTGAGGGAATGGCAAATCCAGAGGCGCTGGCGATTGCCAAGCGAGAGCTACCAATCCTTTTATATGCACCGGTAACCCGCGGTGATGATTTTGCCTCAGCAGTTGCATACTTAGTTAGAAGATTAGAT
>JBEAVA010000023.1:0-7400 GCA_041161165.1 Actinomycetota bacterium | reverse complement strand
GGCTTGTGACATCATCTGCCTTTGCATTTTTCAAAGTTAATACTGGATCTAGGCCATCAATTCGTAGCATCAAATTAACTTGAGCTAATCCAACTACTGCAACCTGCTCATTTGGTTTTCGCTTTAGCCATGCCTCATAAGATGCTTTGGCAGCTTTGTAATCTCCTTTTTCCATTGCAGCATATGCAGCTGCCTCCTCCGCCTCCATCGGAATCTCAGTTGGGCCTTCAGGTGCTTTTCCAATTCCTTTGCCAGCAGCTAGCTCTAGTAATTTATTAATTACTAATCGCACCTGATCAGCAGGTGGAACAGATTCAAATAAAGGAAGTAGTTGCTCGCCAATAATTGCAATTGCAACTGGTACTGATTTTATCTGCAACGCTTGGGCAACCTGTGGCTGGGCATCAACATCTACTACGCCAAGTAGCCAGCTGTTTTTATCGGCAATCTCAAGTTTTCCAAGAGTTTCAAGTATCTCCTTTGCTTGCGCACTCCTGGCAGACCAAGCCAGCAAAATAACAACAGACTCTTTTGATTTTGCAACAAAATCAGATACTAAATTCTCCTGAGTTACCGCCTTGCCATGAGTGGGTGTAACAACCTCACCAGTTGGCTTTTTTAAGGTTGAAAGATCAAAGGCGTTGCCAAAATTGGCACTACCCATTCCAGGAATTGGTTTATTACTGCTCATTTTTTAATTACAACCCCTGAATCCATTCGGTATGGCAATACCTTTTCGATGTAGTCGGCCGTGGCAAAATCTAGCCCAACATCTCTGCCTAATTTCTCACCTAGATACCAACGATTCTCAAGCACCTCATGGAAAAGTTGGGCCGGCTCAACTCTTCCCTTTAACTCCTCCGGTACTTGATTAACTACTCTCTTAAATACATCAGCTAACCATTGCTTAACAACTACTGCGTGTGGTGTGGCTGGTGCAAACTCACGTGCTTTATATCGATCATAGGAGGCAAGCAATCGCTTTGCCTGCAGCTCCTCTGCCTTTAATCCCATTAACTCCTCTAGGCGATTTGCATGGTATCTAGCTGCAACTAACTTTGGTTGAAATCTAATTGATCCCTTATCCCCTGTTGTTGTTACCTCAACCTCTTCAACTGCAAAGCCTAAATCTTGCAAACTTCGCATCGCCCGCTCCACCGCTTGGCGATCTGATGAATCTAATATCTGTGGCTCCTTTAACATCTTCCACAATCTTCGATACCTCTTTATAACACCATCGGAGGCTCTAACAGGATTTATATCCTTGGATAAGACACCTGCTGCTGCTAAATCCTCAAGCTCTGCTGCCACATTAAAGTGCGCAAGCTCTAAATCATGCTCACGTTGGCCATCACTTAATGATCTTTGAAACTCACCAGTTTCAGCATCAACTAGGTAGGCAGCAAAATCATTGGCATCTCTTCTAAATAAAGTATTTGAAAGTGAGCAATCACCCCACCAAAAACCAAGTAGGTGAAGTCTTACTAATAGTAAGGCGAGCGCATTTGCCATATTTAATATCTCAGTTGGAGTAACTGATCCACTTAAAATCACCCGATAAGGAAGTGAGTAAGGCAGATACTTTGTGACTAAGGCAGCTGGCAACTCATTTCCATCACCATCAACTCTTCCCTCAATAACAGCAACCGGTTCAACACAAGGTGCTGTTTTTTGATTTAAATCCCTAAGTAATGAGTACTCACGGTTTGCAAACTCAGGCACAGTCTCTTTCACTGCAAAAATTTGGCTATTACTTTTGCTTGGATTTGATCTGATCAATCTAACAACATGGCGAGAGATACCGCGCATGCTGGTAAGCACCTCATCCTCAGGCCAGCCCTCAAGTGGTTTATCCCAAGGCAGGTTAGCTAAGGTGGCAATCTCCTCACCTAATCCTTTGATTCTTAATCCACTCATAGGCTTATTCTCTCGTATTTAATCCACTACTTGCTCATTAATCGGTCTGTGGTGATGTGAAAAGCAAGATAAAATTCACCTATGGCTAGATTTACTAAACCAAAGATCACTTCAAAATTACTTCGGCGCAAAGTGAGCAAATCTGCCAATGAAGATTTTGGCACAGCCGGCAAACCAGTAAATACCTCCCACCCTTTTTACTTTGGCTTTATGGTCACCATTGGCGCACTACTTGCTCTAACCATGTTGCAAGCACTTGCCTCAGCAAGTGCGGTATTTATACTAATTATTATCTCTATCTTCCTAGCTGCTGGATTAAATCCAGCGGTTATGTTTTTCCAAAATCGTGGGCTAAATCGTGGGGCATCAGTGGGTATGGTCATGGCATCTGTTTTACTCTTTGTCGCAGCCTTTATCGCAATCGCTGTTCCACCACTGATTGATCAAGGAAATCAATTACTTGATAATGCACCAGCTCTAATCAAGGATTTAAATAACAACGCCTTTATTAATGATCTAAATAATAAGTATGGGGTAATTGACTCACTGCAAACCAAAATAGATTCACTCATTAAAGATGGCCAATTTGCGATCACCGCCTTTGGCGGAGTTATCGGAGTTGGAAAGGCTGTGGTCTCAGGGCTAGTTTCAACAATTACTATCCTTGTGTTAACTCTCTACTTCCTAGCCTCGCTTCCACAGGTAATAAATATTGGTCTGAGGTTTGTGCCAGCTACAAGGCGGGATCGAGTCTCTAAATTAACCAACGCCATTGTTGGAAGAATTGGCTCCTTTGTTGGCGGACAAGCAATTATTGCCGCCCTTGCCGCCGTATTTATCTTAATCATGGGCTTAATTATTGGCATGCCATATCCAGGACCACTTGCAATGGTGGTTTTAATCTGTGGCTTTATTCCATTAGTTGGCCACTTTATTGGTATGACAATTGTTACCGTGGTTTCACTCACTGATTCACTTACCACCGCTGCTATTGCACTTGGTGCTTATATTGTTTATGTTCAGATTGAAAATTATGTAATCACGCCAAGAATTATGCGAAAGTCACTAGCAATTCCAGGGCTAGTAACAATTATCGCAGCACTGCTTGGCGCTTCCCTACTTGGTTTAGTTGGCGGCCTACTTGCAGTTCCAATCGCAGCAGCAGTACTTCTTATTTTAGATGAGGTTGTTTTTCCAAGAGCTGATCAAGCTTAAATCTCTTGTGGCAGCGGCAATGCACTTGGCGCAATAACTTTAACTATCTCACTTAATACCAAATGAACCATCGGCTCACCTACCCAAAGATGCTTTGCCCCTGCCACATCAATCTGCTTTAAATTTTTTACCTTTGAAAACTTAAATCTGGCTGCCTCAGGTTTTAGGTAATCATCTAACTCAGGAATTAATGCAGTAATACTTCTGCCATCTTTAATCCAAAAATCTAGATCATCTTCCGTTGTTGAAAGCATTGGTGGGCTAAGCAGGATAAGTTCTTTGATTCTTTTATCTCTTGCATATTGCAAAGCAAGCTCGGTACCAAAGGACCAACCAATTACATATAAATCTTTTATCTTTAATTGCTCAAAGCAGTAATCAAGAGCGGCCAGAACATCTTGCTTTTCACCTTTTCCATGGTCATATTCACCCTCACTTTTTCCTGCCTCACTTGTTGTGCCACGGGTGTTAAATCTAATTATTTGAATACCTGCCATGGCAGGCAAGCGATTGGCTGCCTTCTTATATATATGTGAATCCATCATTCCCCCACCTGATGGATTGGGATGAAGCATTAAAAGTGAGCCAGTTATTTCACCTAACGGGGTGGCAACCTCACCAATTAAGTTAAGCCCATCGCTGGTTTTGAAGGTGATTGCGCTGCGATTGGCTGGCAATACCGTTGAAGGGCGGATTAACTCTGGCACAAAAAGAGTTTACTCTTACCTTATGAACCTTGAGGCCACCTTTGATAAATGTGATCCTAAAACTGGTGAGGTAATTGCAAAGTATAAAAACTTTTCTCTCGATGAGGTATTTGCTCAAGTAAATCTGGCCCAAGATGTGAGTAAGCGCTGGCAAGAGTTTGGCTTTACCGCCCGAAAGCGCACTTTGCTTAAATGGGCATCTTATATAACTAAAAATCAAAATGAGATTGCAAACTTAGTAGCAACTGAGTGCGGCAAACCATTAAGTGATGCATCCCTTGAGGTCTCTATTGCAATTGATCACCTAGCATGGGCGGCAAAACATGCTGAAGAGATTATGCAAAAACAAAATCGACCAGCTGGTTTATTAATGTTTAATATGAAAGCACAGGTGCAACGTTCTCCTCTTGGCGTTGTCGGAGTTATTGGTCCGTGGAATTATCCAATCTTTACCCCAATGGGCTCTATTGCTTACGCGTTAGCTGCTGGAAATACAGTTGTATTTAAACCATCTGAGTTCACTCCCGGTGTGGGCAAGTGGTTGGCAGATTCATTTGCACAGATTGCACCTTTTGAAAATATTTTTGCAACTGTTACTGGCTTACCTGATACGGGAAGAGCATTAACTCAATCAAAGATTAATAAGCTCTCATTTACCGGCTCAACTAAAACTGCTAAAAAAGTGGCAGAAAGTTGCGCGCACTCAATGATTCCAGTTGTGCTCGAATGTGGTGGCAAGGATCCAGTAATTGTGGCAAAAGATGCTGATATAAAACTTGCGGCCGAATACACACTCTGGTCTGCCATGGCAAATGCAGGTCAATCTTGTATTGGAGCAGAAAGAGTTTATGTGGTCGAATCTGTTGCAGATCAATTCATTGATGAGATAAGCAAGATGGCAAAAAAGATTGAGGTTGGCAAAGATTATGGCCCAGCGACCATGCCATCACAATTAAATGTAATTCAATCCCACTTAGATGATGCTAAAGCAAAGGGAGCTAAGTTTTTATTAGGGGGCGCAGACTCTGTGAAAGGCACCTATGTTGAACCGGTAATTATGTTAGATGTGCCCGAGGATTCAACGGCGATGACGCAAGAAACCTTTGGGCCAACTATTGCTATAAACAAGGTATCAACAACAGATGAGGCGATTAAGTTATCTAATGCCAGCTCATATGGACTTGCGGCAGCGGTTTTTTCAAAGCGAGATGGTGAAAAGATTGCTTCAAAGCTTGCCTGTGGCATGGTCTCAATAAATTCAGTCTTTTTATTTGCTGCAGTTGCATCTGTGCCATTTGGTGGGGTTAAAGACTCTGGATATGGCCGCATTCATGGCGCAGAAGGTTTACTTGAGTACACCTACGCACGCACAGTAGTTAAAACTAGATTTAATATCCCACTTAGATTTACTACCTTCAAGCGCACAAGATTTTCTGAAAAAATCTTAACAACCTTGATTAAGCGCTTACACGGAAGAAGGAAGAAGTACTAAAAACTTTTTGCTATCCGATCAATACCTTCTGTGATTAGTTGCGGGCTTGTGCCAAAGTTAAGTCGAACAAAACTCTTATGTTTTGGCCCATATAAAACTCCACCATTTAACGCCACTTTTCCTTTTTCTAAAATACGTGCTGCTGGATCATCCCCTAAGTCAATTGCGCTCATGTCAAGCCAGGCGAGGTAGCCAAAATCTGGAATTCGATACTTAACTTGCGGTAATTTGCTTTGCAGTAAATTGCTTAGTAATTTCCTATTTTCATCCAATGTGATTAATACTCCATCTAACCAATTAACAGAGTCTGCATAAGCTGCAGTTGATGCCACTGCGCCAAATAAGGATGCCCGCCAGGTTACCGCCGGTGGCATTTTGTTAATTCGCTCCTGCAGCACATTTGATTGGGTGATGATAAAAGCGCACTTAAGCCCAGCTAAGTTAAAGGATTTACTAGCGCTAGTAATAATAATTCCAACCTCTTTGGCAACATCACTTACCGCTAAGAATGGTGTGAAAGTTTTTGCATCGTAGGAAAGAGGTGCGTGGATCTCATCACTTAAAATGACTACTTGGTAACGCTTTGCTAAATCTGCAAGGGCTGATAATTGTTGCTTATCAAAGATAACTCCAACTGGATTATGTGGGTGGCACAAAATATGAACCTTAACCCCGTTTTTATACTCTTTTTCAATCGCTGCTAAATCTAATTTGTAATTTAAATCTTTCTCAACAAGTGGGGTATCAACTGTGGTTGCATTAACCTCAGTAATCCATCGCCAAATATTTTCATAAACTGGGGAGTTAAGCATTACCTTTTCACCCGGCTTAATTAAGGTACGCATAATCTCTACGATGCCAACACCAACATCAGTTGCCATTCGCATTTGTTTGGTATCAGCCTGCCAACCCCAACGGGATTGGGAGAATTTAGCGAAGGCATCAAATAACTCTGGAAATGGCCCGAGGTATCCAGTATCTGATCGCTCGACCATATCCAGTAAGGCAGCTTTTATTGCCGGGGCTGATTCAAAATCCATCTCCGCAACTGGCAACGGAAGAACATCATTTGGAAATTGTCGCCACTTAACACTTTTGCGTTTGCGTAATTGATCAAGTGATAATGCTCGGACGACATCGGCCATAAGTGCAAGTATGCCACTTATTTAAATTACTAGTAGGTTGCTCGCCCGCCTGAGATATCAAAGGTAAAACCGGTTGTGAATGAACAAGCCTTTGATCCCATAAATGCAATTATCTCTGCCACCTCACTTGGCTCACCAAGACGGCCTGCTGGAATTTTTGAGATCATGTAATCCAAAGTTTCTTTAGCGGTATTAACATTAATTGGTGTCGCAATTACCGCAGGGGCTAGTGCGTTAATAGTTATGCCATCAACTGCAACCTCTTTTGCAACACCTTTAACAAAACCAATTAAGCCAGCTTTAGCGGTGTTGTAGGGGGCCATCTTTGGGTTTCCCTCTTTACCAGCAATTGATGCCACCTGAACAATCCGGCCATACTTTTGTTTTTTCATAATTGGCAACACCGCTTGGGTTAACCAGATTGCGCCATATAAATTAACCTCAATAACCTTTTGATAATCATTCCATGCAATATCTTCTACAAATTTTCCAGTTGGCCCTGGGTAGCCGGCGCAATTAACTAGCGCATCTATTTTGCTGTGTTTTTTAGCAACCGTTGCAATCAACTCCATCACACCTGCCTGATTTGAAATATCTAAAACTGCGCTCTCAGCAGTTGCACCCGTTGCCTTTATCTCGGCAACAGTTTGATCAACACCAGCCTGATTTAAATCAAGACAAATTACCTTTGCCCCACGGGATGCGATTAATTGCGCTGCTGATTTACCAATACCACTGGCTGCGCCGGTAACAACTACTACCTGTCCTGCGTAGGAGATCTCTTCGAAACCGCTGTTGTTACTCATTATTATCCGATTATACTTGGCTGGTACTTAAATATAAAAAGTGAATTTGGATGGAGCATCATGGCATCTTGGCCAAGCACGAGAGATCCTAAAGGGCCAATGAAGCGCTCAATTGGGA
>JBEAVA010000184.1:0-3176 GCA_041161165.1 Actinomycetota bacterium | reverse complement strand
GAGTTGATTATATCGATGAGTCAGAGGTTTTAACTCCGGCAGATTATGCAAACCATATTGATAAATGGAATTTCACAATTCCATTTGTATGTGGGGCTACTAATCTGGGAGAGGCACTTCGAAGAATTAATGAAGGTGCTGCCATGATCCGCTCCAAAGGTGAAGCAGGAACTGGTGATGTTTCAAATGCGACAACACACATGCGAACAATTTCAGCAGAGATTCGAAGATTAACCTCTATGCGCGAAGATGAACTTTTCGTAGCAGCTAAAGAATTGCAAGCACCATATGAATTAGTAAAAGAGGTTGCAAGTACGGGAAAACTACCAGTTGTGCTCTTTACTGCTGGTGGAATTGCAACACCTGCTGATGCAGCGATGATGATGCAGTTGGGAGCTGATGGAGTATTTGTTGGTTCAGGAATCTTTAAATCTGGAGATCCTGCCAAACGTGCTGCTGCATGCGTGAAGGCGGTTACTTACTTCACCGATGCGAAGGTAATTGCTGATGTATCTCGTGGTTTAGGTGATGCGATGGTTGGTATAAATGTTGCAGATATTCCCGTGCCACACCGGTTAGCGGAGCGGGGCTGGTAATAGTGAAAATTGGAGTACTTGCACTCCAAGGTGATGTTCGCGAACATATCCAATCATTAAGTGACTGTGGAGTAGATGCACGGGCGGTTAAGACAAGACAAGAGATAAATGAGATCTCCGCTTTAGTTATTCCCGGTGGTGAGTCAACCACAATTGCAAAACTTGCCAGAGCCTTTGATCTAATGGATTTAATTAAAGATCGAATAAAATCTGGAATGCCGACTTATGGTTCCTGCGCTGGGATGATCTTGTTATCTAATGAGGTCAAAGATGCAATCCAAGGACAGGAAACTTTTGGTGGAATCGATATGGTGGTTCGTCGAAATGCCTTCGGCCGTCAGGTAGATTCATTTGAAACAGATTTGAAATTTAAAGGCATTACCGAACCTGCGGTAAGAGCTGTGTTTATTCGCGCTCCGTGGGTTGAATCAGTTGGAGCTTCAGTTGAGGTACTAGCTGAAATAACAGATGCAAAAGGTGTGAAGCATCCGGTAGCGGTTCGTTCCGGACATCTTTTAGCCACCTCATTTCACCCAGAATTAACTGGTGATAATCGAGTTCATCGATTTTTCGTTGAGAATATCTGTCGTGAATTAGCTGGATCTAAAGGATAATCGGAGAATTTATGAGCGGTCATTCCAAGTGGGCAACAACGAAACATAAAAAAGCGATCATTGATTCAAGACGTGCAAAGAACTTTGCAAAATTAATTAAGGCGATTGAAGTTTCAGCCCGTGCTGGCGGTGCCGATGTTTCAGGTAATCCAACATTATTTGATGCAATCGCAAAGGCAAAGAAGAACTCCGTTCCAGCTGACAATATTGATCGGGCGATAAAACGAGGCGCTGGCCTTGAAACTGGCGGCAAAGAGTGGGAAACAATTATGTATGAAGGTTATGCAGCCGGCGGAGTGGCGTTATTAATTGAATGTCTATCTGACAATCGAAATCGCGCTGGAATATGGCAGATCCTGGATCGGTGTCATATCTATTTAATCGCAAAGGTGTTGTGATTGTTTCAAAACATAATGGCAAGGTAACGGAGGACGCTCTTCTTGAGGTTGTTTTAGATGCCGGCGCTGAGGAGGTTAATGATCTAGGGGATTCATTTGAGGTAGTTGCACAACCCTCTGATTTAGTTGCGGTGCGTACATCTTTGCAAACTGCAGGTATTGATTATGAATCTGCTGAAACATCATTTTTACCTTCTATGTCTATTCCAATTGATTCAGAAACAGCCAAAAAGGTATTTGAATTGATTGAAGCAATCGAAGAACTAGACGATGTGCAAAATGTTTATGGAAATTTTGATGTTTCAGATGAAGTGATGGCGAGCCTTAGTTCATAATTTTTTAACGCTGATTAGGCTTTACCCATGCGCGTTTTAGGAATTGACCCTGGATTAACTAGATGCGGTATTGGCATTGTGGATTCAGTAGGACCACAAAAACTTGAAATGGTTGGGGTAGGGGTTATCAAGACTGATGTTGAAGCTAATCTTGAATTTAGATTATTACAGTTGGAAAAAGAGATCTCACTTTGGATAAATAAATATAAGCCTGATGTGATCGCGGTAGAACGAGTTTTTTCTCAACTAAATGTTAAAACTGCGATGGCAACTGGCCAAGCTGCGGGAGTTGCTTTACTTTTGGCGGCCAAAGCTGGAATACCTGTTGCTTTGCATACTCCTAGTGAGGTCAAGGCGGCGGTGACTGGATCTGGTCGGGCTGATAAAAAACAGGTAGCACAAATGGTCAAGCGCTTACTGAAATTAAAGGAAATTCCAAAACCCGTCGATAGCACCGATGCCTTGGCATTGGCTATCTGCCATCATTGGCGAGGAGTTGGTAATGCCAGATTGGCAAGTGCCAAGAAAAAGGCAATTAAAAAGCGATGATTAGTTCAATCACTGGAACCGTTAAGTCAACCTCAATAAATTCAATTGTGGTTGAAGTTGGCGGAGTGGGCGTGCTTTTGCAGGTGCCAATAAGAATTGCTGCAAAGATCCAAAATGGTGAAAAAGTCAGTTTTCATACTTACTTGATTGTGCGCGAAGATGCTTTAACCCTTTATGGATTTACGGAAATTGTAGACAGAGATTTTTTTGAATTGCTCCTTTCAGTTACAGGGGTTGGCCCAAAGGTAGCTCAATCAATTTTGGCAAATAGTGATGCGGCAACAATTGCAAATGCTGTGGTTTCATCAAATTTAAAAGCTTTGGAATCAGTTCCTGGGTTAGGCAAAAAAGGTGCTCAACGTTTAGTGCTTGAATTAAAAGATAAAGCGGCAGCGTTTGCTGGTGGCAAAGTTGGATCAAATCTTGCAACTTCAAATCAGGTAGAAAATGCTCTGCAAGGTCTTGGCTACTCCAGTAAAGAAGCGGCGGCGATGCTGAACCAGGTAGTCAAGGAAGAAAAAGTTGATGGGTTAACCGCTGCGCAGATTTTGAAATTAGCTCTTAAAAGCTCTGGGAAACAATAATGAATGAACGAATTATAGATCAGGGTGCTGATGATGCAGAACGTGTTGCAGAGTTAGCTCTTCGACCAAAGAATCTAAATGAGTTTGTTGGTCAATTAAG
>JBEAVA010000078.1:0-3881 GCA_041161165.1 Actinomycetota bacterium | reverse complement strand
CTGAAACATTAAAACCAGCACATACCTTTGCTAAATCTAAATTATGTGGTGTGCCAAATAATTGATCAAAATTATCCACTCCTGCTTGAGGCAATGTTGAGAAGATTGCACCACCATTATTATCGATTACAAATATTCGAATGTTCTCACTAGCTGCGTTAGTAAGCGCCGAAATGTCATGGAGAAAAGTTAAATCTCCCAAAATTGCGAAAGTATTTTGAAACTCGCGAGCAATCCCAAATATTGTGGATAAATTACCATCAATTCCAGCAAGTCCACGGTTTGCAAAAACCTCTATCCCGCTACGTGGATGGCAAAAGGCCTCAACATCTCGAACTGGTCGAGAGGAGCCAACAAATAAAGCGCTCTGATCAGGGAGTGATTCACAGATAGAAATGATTGCTAATTGTTCACTCCATTTAATTGATGCAAGCTCGCCGGCTGCAATATCGGAAGCTTGTTTCCAAATTGAAACATCACTCTTACTGCTTTTTACTTGAGCAGGAAGAGTTGATAAAAGTAAATTACCATCCCGCTTGCTATCAATCTCTGAAATTCTAGGATCGATCACTATCAAATTCTTAGCAGATTTTATAAAGTTATTTGTACTCCTAGACAAGGTTGTTCTACCAATTACCAACACGTTTTCTGGAACTAATCTTTCTAGTATTTTTTGATCACTTAAAAGCAGGCTGGCGTGTGCAATCGATTTTGGAAAAGAGAGTGGGTCCTCAGCAATTATTGGCCAGTTAAGTTTTGCCGCAAAATCATTTGTTTCAGTAACTGTATAGCCACCACGATCATGACCGATTACTAGAACACCTTCGCCAACCTCAACACTTCCGGCAACCGTATTTGAGTAGTTATTTGGCACTACCTTTAAACCAGATAGCCAATCTGATTTTTCTTGGCTGATTAGCGGTTCATCAAATTGCACGTTTAAATGAATTGGGCCAGATTTAAGCAAAGCCTTTAAATCGATTTCAGATGCAATGTCATGTGTTTTTATCCCTGGGAAAATATTTAATTGATTTGTTGTTTGATTGGCGCCAGTTTTTCTTAATTTGCTTGGCCTGTCTGCGGTAATTATTAGCAATTTATTATCGCTATGTAGTGCTTCCAGCGCGGCTGGGTGAAAGTTTGCCGCGGCAGTCCCACTTGTACAAATAACGGCCACATAATTATTGCTTGCCTTAGAAACTCCCAAAGCAAAGAAAGCGGCACCACGTTCATCAATTTTTACATGCAAATCAATAATTTGTTTACTTGCCGCTTCTCCTAAAGCAATTAGAAATGGGGCATTCCTTGAGCCAGGTGATACAACAAAATCACTTACGCCAACTTCGATTAATTGGCGAAGTAAGGAGTGGGCT
Organism: Actinomycetota bacterium; assembly: GCA_041161165.1. Taxonomy (GTDB): domain Bacteria; phylum Actinomycetota; class Actinomycetes; order Nanopelagicales; family Nanopelagicaceae; genus Nanopelagicus. The sequence continues at coordinate 2,508 of JBEAVA010000078.1, read as the reverse complement.
AACTTAGTTGAATTACTCAAATCAGCCCCCTAGCCAATATTTCATTTACTCTATCCTGCCACCAAATTAGCCTTGCTGGATCAGCTTTAAATTGCTCAATCAAATCAGGAGTTATTTTCCTATGCTTGATAAATCCATCTTCAGCAATTAGCGGCTTACTTGTTATATCCCCTTCTAGCAATGAGACTGTCCCTAAACCACATGCACCATACAAATTGGGTACAACTGATGCCAAAGCAACTCCATGTGATATTCCTACACTGCTCTCCAAGGCACTTGAAATTACAACTGGTAATTTGATTTTTTCGATAATCTCAAGAGAGGCGCTAATCCCACCAGATGGCGCCCATTTAATGATTGCAATATCGGCAACCTCTCTAATTTTGGTTAGATCTGAACCCAAAAACTTTCTGATCGATTCATCTACCGCAATTTTTAGATTTACTTTTCCCCGCAAAGATTTTATATCCGCTAAATCAATACATGGTTGCTCTACATAATCAATTTGACCAGGGAACTCTTTATCGTAATTAGTCAGATTTGCAACAGCTTCCTCCAGTTGCCAACCTCCGTTTATATCTAATCTAAATTTAGCTTTTGGTATGACGCTCAATACTTCTTGCAAAATTAGGTGATCATTTAAAAAATCATTGATTTTTATTTTGACACTTGTGCAGCCTTGAAAGCCTTTAAGTATTGAAGCTACCTCGTCGGTCTTTACATTGGGTAAAGTCGCATTTACTTCTACTTGATCTCTAATTGGCTTTGGTGCTGGCTTGGTTGCTGCCTCAATCGCAGCTTTTAACCATACTGCTGATTCATTAGGGCTGTATTCGAGAAATGGTGAAAATTCACTCCAGCCTTCAGGGCCTTGGAAAAGTGCAATCTCGCGATATTTGACCGCACGAAAATTATTTTTTACTGGAATTGAAACTACTTTAAGTTCAAACGGAAACATAAATTAAGGTCGTTTAGGAAATTTTTTAAAGTTTGGCTCTCGTTTTTCTTGGTAGGCGTTTCTACCTTCTTGACCTTCCTCTGTTAAATAAAACAACATAGTTGCATCCCCTGCTAGTTGCTGCACGCCAGCTAAGCCATCATCGGCGGCATTTAATCCAGCCTTAAGTAATCGAAGTGCTAATGGTGAATGACGCAGCATCTCTCTAGCCCAAGAAACAGTTTCAGCTTCTAGTTCTTTAATTGGCACAACCGCATTCACAAGGCCCATTTCTAATGCTTCTTGCGCATCGTATTGACGGCATAAAAACCAAATCTCACGTGCTTTCTTTTGTCCAACATGAGCTGCTAGTAAACCGGCACCATATCCGCCATCAAATGAACCAACCATCGGACCTGTTTGACCAAACTTTGCATTGTCAGCAGCAATTGTTAAATCACATACAACATGCAATACATGTCCACCGCCTATAGCCCAGCCGGCTACCATCGCAACAACAGGCTTAGGAGTTCGGCGAATCTGAACTTGTAAATCTAAAACATTAAGTCGACCAATTCCTTTTTTGCTTAACTCATCATCACCAAGGTATCCATCATTGCCTCTGACATTTATATCTCCGCCAGAACAAAAAGCTTCATCACCTTCACCGGTGAAAATAATTACCCCGACCTGATCGTTATCGCGAGCTAAATCAAAGGCTTTGGCTAATTCAAATAATGTTTGTGGCCGAAACGCGTTTCTTACCTCGGGACGATTAATTGTAATTTTCGCCATGCCTTCGCAAACTTGGTACTTAATATCTACAAAATTTTCTCCGCCAACGCCAGTTTGCCAATTAGGAATCGTGCGTTCGCCAGGTTGACGCTTAATCGGCTTACTCAAGTGCTGCTCCTAAGGTTTTATCCGGATTTAGATAAGAGATAGCCTACGGGGATTATGGGAGAAAAAGAACTGCGCGATTTAATCCCAATTCAGGCTGAGTGGTCAATCCCACAATTACAAGAAAATTTAGCGGTAGCACTAGAAGGTTCTGGTGCAGCCCTTTCAACCACTCAAACCCAAGCAAAACAGGTTGCAAATGAAGTAGCACTCGTTGTTAATACATCCGGATCAACAGGAAATTCAAAATCAGTCGTTCTCTCATCAGCAGCTCTTATCGCTTCTGCAAATGCAAGTCATAAATACTTGGGTGCAACTCCAGGTGATTCTTGGTCATTACTACTACCTACAACACACATTGCTGGATTGAATGTAATTATTAGAGCAACGGCTCTTGGTAGCCGAGTTATTGATAATCGGAACACAGAAGATTATGTTGATGCAGATTTTGTATCAATTGTTCCAACACAGTTGTATAAAGCTCTAACTTCAGATTCGAGGCTTCTTGAACACTTAACTGCAGCAGAAGCAGTGTTAGTTGGTGGCGCACCACTAAGTGATAAATTAAAAAAAGAGGCAGCAAATAAACATGTAAAAATTATTACAACCTACGGCATGACCGAAATGTCAGGAGGCTGTGTCTATAACCAAAAACCATTGGATGGTGTGGA
>JBEAVA010000004.1:0-14004 GCA_041161165.1 Actinomycetota bacterium | reverse complement strand
GTAGGAAACAGAAAGACGGGAAGTAAAGACAAAGAAATGAGTGTTATCTGCCAAGATAATGTCACCATGGTAGCTGCGACTAAAATTAAACTTAATAAGTTACTAATAACTCCAGATAATGTGGAGGTAAATGCTTGCTGTGCGCCAATCACATCAGAGTTTAGGCGAGATATAAGTGCGCCAGTTTGAGTTCGGGTAAAAAATGCGATCGATTGTTTTTGAACGTGTTCAAAAATCATTCGACGTAGGTCATAAATCAAACCTTCACCAATACGGGCGGAAAACCAACGCCCAATCATGCTAAACAGCGCATCTAGCAAAGCAATAATGCCAACTGCCAGAGCAAGCTGCGTTACCAATTGAGTGTTCTTAGGTATTACGCCATCATCAATTAGCTTGCGCAAAAGTAAAGGTGTGGCAACTATTAAAAATGCATCGATCACAACAGTTATTAAGAAGAATATAAGTGATAATTTATAAGGGATTGCAAACCCAGCGATTCTCTTTAATGTGCCTGGTTTTAGTTTTTGATTTTTGACCGAAGAATCTTGGGTTAAAGATCTAAATGACATCCAGGTGGAATGCATTGACATAAGAACACCTTAGCGATTAGGCGCCGAATTACTAAACAGTGAAGCCAATCGAGCGTAATTGTTCTCTACCATCATCTGAAATTTTGTTTGGTCCCCAAGGTGGTAGCCATACCCAATTAATTTTTACATCAGTTGTAATATCTGCCAGAACTTGCCTTGTTTGATCTTCGATTACATCCTGCAATGGGCAAGCTGCAGAAGTTAATGTCATGTCCAATGTTGCGATGTTATTCTCATCAAGCCGCATGTCATAAACCAATCCAAGATCGATAACATTGATACCTAATTCTGGATCAATTACATCTTTCATTGCCTCAGTTACGTCATCAATCGAAGTAGTCATGATCTAATTCTAGGCCATCACTTGAGTTGATGCATCTTTGAAGGCCATCCATCCAAGAAGAGCACATTTGATTCGAGCCGGAAATTTTGAAACTCCCGCAAAAGCCACGCCATCCTCTAGTAAATCTTCATCCCCCACACCTTGACCTTTGCTTTGCATCAGTTCCATAAATGCATTCAAAATAACCAATGCTTGAGAATATGGTTTGCCAATTAACAGATCACTCATTACTGATGCACTTGCCATGGAGATTGAACAACCAACACCATCCCATGAAATATCAACTACCGTTCCATCTTTCATAACTAGGTTCAAAGTTATCTCATCCCCACAACTTGGATTGTTATGATGAACCTGAACATCTTTCACAGCAGATAAACCCTTGTGTTTCGGGCTTCGGTAATGATCTAAAATTACCTCTTGATAGAGTGAATCTAATTCCATTTACTTTCCAACCTTAAAATACTCTTTGGCTTTAATCACAGCCTCTAAAAGTGCTTGGACATCCTTTGAATCGTTATACAGATGAAAGGATGCTCTGGTCGTACCAACTAAATTCAATTTACGCATCAATGGCCAAGCACAATGATGTCCAGTTCTTACAGCTACTCCAAATTGATCCAAAACTTGACCTACATCATGAGGGTGAATGCCATCAATCGTAAAAGAAACCACGCCACCTCGATCCTTCATATCTTGCGGACCTATAACCTTAACTGCAGAAATTTGTGATAGCCCATCGAGTAATTCTTTGGTTAAAGCATGTTCATGCTTTTCAATATTTCCCATTCCAACTTTATTGAGATAGTCAACAGCGGCCGATAAACCAACTGCTTGAGCCATGTTAGGAACACCAGCTTCAAATTTTCTAGGCGACTTGGCCCATGTAGCACTTTCCATGGTCACTGAATCAACCATTGAACCACCAAAAAGTGCAGGTTCTAAATGATCTAGAAGTTCAGATTTACCCCATAAAACTCCGATGCCAGTTGGACCTAACATTTTATGTCCTGAGAATGCTAGAAAATCTACATCTAATTTCTTTACATTAACTTCGAAGTGAGGCACAGATTGGCAGGCATCTAAAACTACATAGGCTCCTACCGCTTTAGCTGCTTTAACAATTTGAGAGATAGGCACAATTGTTCCGAATACATTTGATTGATGAGTAATAGCAACAATTTTCGTTTTTTCTGTAATTATTTTTGAAATATTTGTAAGATCTAATCTACCTTCAGCAGTTATTGAAAGCCAGGTTAATTTCGCGCCAATCCGATCGGCTAATTGTTGCCATGGGATTAAATTAGCGTGATGCTCCATTTCCGATACAACAATTTCATCCCCTGCTTTCAAACAAATCTTTGAGTTCTTGTTTCCGAATGAGTAGGCTAAAAAGTTTAAGGACTCCGTTGCACTTTTAGTGAAAATTACTTCATCAGTTTGAGCTCCAATGAATTTCGCTAAATTAGCCCTAGCCCCCTCGTATGCATCAGAAGCTTCTTCAGCAACAAGGTGGGCACCTCTGTGAACTGCAGCATTTTTGGTTCGATAAAAATTGGCCTCAGCAGTTATAACTGACTCAGGTTTTTGCGAGGTAGCACCACTATCTAAATAAATAAAGCGATTACCACCCCGAACTGTTCGGGAAAAGATCGGAAAATCACTCTTATATTTACTTAGATCTTCTGTCATCAATTACGCAGTTATGTACTCTGCGTAGCCCTTTTCTTCAAGTTTATCTGCCAACTCTGGTCCGCCTTCTTCGACAATCTTTCCATTAGCAAAGACGTGAACGAAGTCAGGTTTAATGTATCGAAGGATTCGTGTGTAATGCGTAATTAGCATTACACCGAGCTCTGAATTGGCTTTTACTCGATTAACTCCCTCTGAAACAATTCTTAACGCATCCACATCAAGGCCAGAATCAGTCTCATCTAGAATTGCAATTTTTGGTTTCAATAATTCCATTTGTAGAATTTCATGACGCTTCTTCTCACCACCTGAAAATCCTTCATTTACATTTCGCTCCGAAAAAGCAGTGTCAATATTTAGAGAAGCCATAGCATCTTTAACTTCTCCTACCCAAGTTCTTACCTTCGGAGCTTCACCTCGTATTGCAGTAACTGCAGTGCGCAAAAAATTAGATACTGAAACGCCGGGAACCTCAACCGGATATTGCATTGCCAAAAACAACCCTGCTTTGGCTCTTTCATCAACAGTCATCTCTAACACATCGGCACCATCTAAGGTGACTGATCCACCAGTAATTAAATACTTTGGATGTCCTGCAATTGAATACGCAAGAGTTGATTTACCAGAGCCATTTGGACCCATAATGGCATGTGTTTCGCCGGATCGAATTGTTAGATCAACACCACGAAGGATTTCTTTATCGCCAGCATCAGTAACAACACTCACCTGCAGGTTCTTAATTTCCAATACGCTCATTTTATTATCTCCTAGTTAGTTGGTGATGGTTAATTGATTGCCAAAACGTTTAACATTAAAAGTCTTCAAGGCCTCAGTTGCTGGCGGCGTTAATGCTTTACCTGTGCGCAAATCAAACTCTGCGCCATGAAGCCAACATTCAATCTTGCCGCCGGTTATTTCACCTTCAGATAGCGAAGCCTCAGAATGCGTACAGGTATCTGCAACAGCAAATACTTCATCGCCTACCTTCGCCACACAAACTTGCACGCCCTCAACCTCAACGGCCACAGGCTTGCCTTCAATTAGTGAATCAAATGCTAACTCCGCCATTACTCCCCCACCTTGGCTAATTCATCATCAATGCGTTGCATCAAACGCTCTTCTAATTCAGCACTCTTTAATTTATTAATGATTTCCGCAAAGAAACCTCGGATTACTAAGCGTCTTGCAATGTCGGCTGGAATTCCGCGAGATTGAAGATAAAACAATTGTTCATCATCAAAGCGACCTGTAGTACTCGCATGGCCTGCTCCAACTATTTCACCAGTTTCAATCTCTAAATTTGGTACAGAATCTGCTCGAGCCCCATCACTTAGCAACAGATTTCGATTTAGTTCATAAGTGTCTGTGCCATCTGCACCTTTATGAATATAAACATCGCCAATCCAAACTGTGTGTGCCTGATCTCCAGCTAGTGCTCCCTTGTAATTAACACGAGATTTAGCATTAGGAACATTATGGTTAACGTGTATGCGATGCTCTAGGTGTTGTCCATCTGTTGCAAAGTAAACCCCATAAAGATCGGCAAATGATCCGGCGCCAGTAAATTCAACAGTTGGACTTATTCGAACAACTGAACCACCAATAGAAACCACATATGAGGTGAATTGCGCGTCTTTGCTCACAATTGCATGGTGTTGCGCTAAATGAACTGCAGTTCGATCCCATTCCTGAAGAGAGATCAGATCCAAAGATGCACCAGGTGCAAGATTGATCTCAATCTCCTCGCCCAACTCACCATTTCCATTATTTTCAACAATGACCGTGCTTTTGCTATTAACACCAGCCTGGATTACAACTCTGCTGAATTCAGGTGTTGATGAACATTTGCGAGACAAATGAATTGGTTCAGAAAGCTCAACATCTTTAGCAATAGTAAGAAGACTTACCTTTGCCACTACTTCTCTTATTCGGTTAGTTACAACATCGCTGCTGGTGTATGAGGCGGGATGCTCTGCTGCATCAGCAATGGTAAGTGCCACACCATTTGGAAGAGCTGATTTCGCTGAAAGTGAGATGTGATCTGCCACTTTGGTAGATCCATCATGTAACCCAGCTAATCGCTTTAATGGAGTAAAGCGCCACGCCTCCTCACGCCCAGTTGGCGTTAGGTAGTTAGTTGTTAATAAACTCATTAACCAACTGCGCCTTCCATTTGTAATTCAATCAAACGGTTTAGTTCTAATGCATACTCCATTGGCAGCTCTTTTGCGATTGGCTCAATGAATCCACGGACAATCATTGCCATAGCTTCATCTTCGCCAAGTCCACGTGACATCAAATAAAACAGTTGATCATCACTTACCTTTGAAACAGTTGCTTCATGACCCATTGATACATCATCTTCACGGACATCCACATATGGGTATGTATCAGAACGAGAAATCGTATCGACCAAAAGTGCATCACATTTAACTGTGCTCTTGGAGTGATGTGCTCCCTTCTCTACCTTTACCAGTCCACGATAAGAGGTGCGACCTCCACCACGGGCAACAGATTTAGAAATAATTGTTGAAGATGTGTAAGGAGCTGCATGCACCATCTTTGCTCCAGCATCTTGATGTTGACCTTCACCTGCAAAAGCAATTGAAAGAGTTTCACCTTTTGAGTGTGGGCCCATCAACATTACAGCTGGGTATTTCATAGTTACTTTGGAGCCAATGTTGCCATCAATCCATTCCATCGTTGCGCCCTCTGCGCATGTGGCTCGTTTAGTAACTAAGTTATAAACGTTATTTGACCAGTTTTGGATTGTTGTATAACGAACTCGTGCATTCTTTTTCACAATAATTTCTACGACCGCAGAATGTAAAGAATCAGAGGAGTAAATAGGTGCAGTACATCCTTCAACATAATGCACATACGAATCTTCGTCCGCAATAATTAAAGTGCGCTCAAATTGACCCATATTTTCCGTATTAATTCGGAAATATGCTTGTAGTGGAATATCTACTTTTACGCCTTTAGGAACATAAATAAATGATCCGCCAGACCAAACTGCAGTATTTAGCGCAGCAAACTTATTATCACCTACCGGAATAACTGTTCCAAAATACTCTTGGAAAATTTCCGGATGAGTTTTAAGTGCTGTATCGGTATCAAGGAATAGCACTCCTTGCTTTTCCAAATCTTCGCGAATTGAGTGGTAAACAACCTCAGATTCATATTGGGCCGCAACGCCAGCAACTAATCGCTTCTTTTCTGCTTCCGGAATACCCAATCGGTCATAAGTATTCTTAATATCATCTGGCAGATCTTCCCAAGAGGTTGCTTGCTTTTCAGTTGATCTAACAAAGTATTTGATCGTGTCAAAGAAAATTCCGCTTAGATCAGATCCCCAACTAGGCATAGGTTTCTTATCAAACAAACTTAAACCCTTAAGTCGCAGATCAAGCATCCACTGCGGTTCACTCTTCTTTGATGAGATGTCACGAACTACCTCTTCATTAAGTCCACGCCGACTATTTGACCCGGCATCAGTTTTATCTGCCCAGCCGTACTCGTACTTTCCAATTCCATCTAACTCTGGATGTGCGATTTGGGTCATTAGCGTGCTCCTTCTTTTACTCTAGCTGTTGAGTGAGGGGAAATATTATTTGGGATAAATGTGGTGCAAACACCATCACCATGAGCAATTGTGGCAAGTCGTTGCACGTGTGTTCCTAGGATCTCCGAGAATGCCTTTGTTTCTGCTTCACACAATTGAGGAAACTCAGATGCCACATGAGCAATTGGGCAATGGTGCTGGCAAATCTCTTCACCATTTCCTAATTTATCTGTCGAAGCTGAGTACCCCTCTTTGGTCAGCAACTTTGAAAGCGCTTTAGTTTTCTCAAGAATTGATTTATTAGATGATTTGATGTGTTCACCCTTTCGAATCAGATCATCGGCTCGACTAGTAGCAAACTCATTTACTAAATGCTCACCATTCTTACTTGCCATAAATTTAAGTGCTGCCACCGCTAAATCATCATACGAGTGCTCAAATTTTTCACGCCCGGTATCAGTCATTACAAATACTTTTGATGGCCGGCCTCGGCCTCGTTCATTTGATTGATATGGATCCTTCGCGGTTAAAACACCTTCACTTATTAATGAATCTAAATGGCGACGAATTCCCGCTGGTGTAATTGCTAATTTCTTAGCCAATGCTGCCGCCGTGGCTGGGCCGCCTTCTAAAATGGTGCGGGCAACCTGGTCTCGAGTTTTATCGGGCTCAGTCTTTTTCACAACATAAGTGTTGCGTAATTCATCCCCAAGCGCCAATTCTGCTTCAGGTGTTCGATGTGAAATACGCCTTACCCGATCGAAAATCAACCCTCCTAAAGGGCTGAACCAATAGGCTTAAATCATGTTGGTGGCCAAAAACTCAATTCCAGGCAGAGTTTTAGCACTTCTAGTTTTTCTACAGGGTGCGTTAATTGTTACAGGTGGAGCGGTAAGAGTTACTGGCTCTGGCCTGGGTTGCCCAACCTGGCCTGAATGCACACCGGGCTCCTATACCCCAGTTCCCGGACAAGCAGAAGGCGCGCTTCATGCCTGGATAGAGTTTGGAAACCGTTTACTAACCTTTGTTTTATTAATAACAGCATTGGCAGCGGTGATTTTATCAATTAAGTACTCAAAGAATAAGCTTAACAAAATTCGTATTCGCACCTTAGCCCTACTTCAAATTCTTGGAATTTTAGGTCAAGGGGTTTTAGGTGGCATCACAGTTCTAACAGATCTTCATCCCCTTCCAGTTGCTGGTCATTTTCTATTATCGATATTTTTAATCTCTGGGGCTATTTCACTTCGATATGAAATGGTTGGAGTAGTAAAAGAGCCTGCCGTAGGGCTTGCGAAACCTGTTTTACCATTGTTGATTTGGTTAACCTTGTTTGTTTTAATCGCTGGAACCATCGTTACTGGCAGTGGACCACACGCAGGCGATGAGCAGGCGCAACGTTTTGGCTTTGATCCAAGAGTGGTTTCTTGGTTACATGCTGATTTAGTTATCGCTCTTCTGGTACTGACAAGCATGCTCTTTCTTATAACTCGTCAAATAGGACTAACAATTATAAATAAGCGAGTTGGTCTTTTTCTTCTAATTTGTCTAGCTCAGGGATTAGTTGGGTATGTCCAGTATTTCACTGGACTTCCAGTAGTGCTTGTTGCTATTCATCTTTTGGGGGCGACTTTAGTCTGGGTTAGCGGATGGTCTTTAGTAAAGGTGGCAGACTCAGGCTATAAATTGAAGGGTTTTCATTTATGACATTACCTGCATGGCAATCTTTAGATGATCAGGCAGTTGCAACTTCTAGAGCTTTGGCAATGGATGCGGTTCAAAAAGTTGGTAATGGTCATCCAGGAACTGCAATGTCACTGGCACCGGTTGCCTACACATTATTTCAAAGAATTCTTAAACATGATCCGGCCAATCCGAACTGGATTGCTAGGGATCGATTTGTACTCTCGTGCGGCCATTCATCCCTGACTTTGTATATCCAGCTTTATTTATCCGGTTATGGCGTTGAGTTATCGGATCTGCAAAGTTTTCGAACATTTAATTCCAAAACTCCAGGCCACCCAGAGTATGGACACACGCTTGGTGTGGAAACCACAACTGGACCCCTCGGCCAAGGTGTTGCAAATGCAGTTGGTATGGCAATGGCTGCTAGATATGAAAAAGGTTTATTAGATCCAGAGTATAAGACCGATATTTTTGATCATAATATTTGGGTGCTGGCATCAGATGGAGATTTGCAAGAGGGAGTCAGCGCAGAAGCATCCTCACTTGCTGGAACTCAAGCACTTGGTAATTTAAAGGTTATTTACGATGACAATCGAATATCAATCGAAGGTGACACTCATGTGGCATTCACTGAGGATGTTTGTGCTCGTTACAGATCATATGGATGGGAAGTTTTTGAAGTAGCTGCAAAATCTGACGGGGATGTTGATCGAGAAAATTTGGAAAAAGTAATGCTCAAATCACTTGAGATTAAAAACAAACCAGTGCTAATAAGACTCAGCACAGTAATTGCTTGGCCTGCCCCCAATGCACGCGGCACAGCAAAATCTCACGGTTCAGCATTGGGAGCTGATGAGGTTGCCGCTACCAAACAACAACTTGGCTTAGATCCAACAAAATCTTTTATTGTTCCAAATGAAGTAATACAACACGCAAGAGGTATCCAACAGCGTGGCGCTGCCAAACATAAGGATTGGTTAAGCAAATTTGAATCTTGGCAGAAGAGCAACCCTGCCGAATCGGAATTACTAAATCGCCTACTAAGGAAAGAATTACCAACAAATTGGGAAAAAAATATTCCTGTATTTTCAAGTGATAAAGATATTGCTACCCGCGCAGCCTCAGGAAAGGTCATTCAATCCATTGCCGCTGTGCTTCCTGAGTTTTGGGGTGGATCAGCAGATCTTGCCGAGAGCAATAACACCACAATAGAAGGTGGTGGTTCGTTCTTGCCAACAAGCAGCAAGATGTCAGGTGCTAATCCATTCGGCCGAATTGTTCATTTTGGAATTAGAGAGCATGCGATGGGTTCCATATTAAATGGCGCTGCTTTACATGGGTTAGTTAAACCGTTTGCAGGTACATTTCTTGTTTTCAGTGATTACATGCGTGGCGCGGTTCGCTTATCTGCATTGATGCAGCTTCCAGTAACTTATGTTTGGACGCATGATTCAATAGGGCTTGGTGAAGATGGTCCGACCCATCAACCCGTTGAGCACTTATCTGCATTGAGAGCAATCCCTGGATTAGCAGTAGTAAGACCAGCAGATGCAAATGAGGTTAGCGCGTGCTGGGTCGAGATAATAAAGAATGCCAAACCAGTTGGTTTAGCCTTATCTCGTCAGAACTTACCGGTTATCGACCGGAGTAAATTTAAAGGTATTGAGAATGTTAAAATGGGTGCGTATGTACTGGCTTATGGGGATGAAAGCGCCACAGATAAATGTGATGTAATTTTGATTGCAACCGGTTCTGAAGTTCATCTTGCATTAGCTGCACGCGAACAATTGATTTCAATCGGCATAAAAGCACGAGTTGTTAGTGCACCATGCTTGGAATGGTTTTTAGAGCAACCCATTTCATACCAAGAGCTGGTTCTGCCGAAGAGAATTAAGGCGCGAGTGAGCATAGAGGCTGGAATCGCACAGTCTTGGTACCAATTTATTGGGGATGCTGGCGTTCCTGTTTCTCTTGAGCATTTTGGAGCATCAGCTAGTGCTTCAGTTTTGTTTAAAGAGTTTGGATTTACAGTTGAAAATGTTGTTGAAGCAGCAAAAGAAAGTATTAGCAAGGCACATGGGTAACGCTTTAGCAGATATATCCAAAGCTGGTGTAGCAATATGGCTAGATGATTTATCTCGGGAAAGATTGCAGAACGGTTCTTTAAAAAAGTTAATAGAGAGTGATTATGTTGTTGGAGTGACAACTAATCCCAGTATCTTTGCTTCCGCAATTGGTAAATCAGATCTATACCAGGCCGATATAGTAAAAAACGCCTTATTGTCGACTGAAGAGATAATTACGCAGCTTACAACTGATGACGTCAGAGATGCTTGTGATTTTTTTGCTGGAATTTATGAAAGTACAAATCATCAAGATGGCAGAGTATCTATAGAAGTAGATCCAAGATTTGCTCGCGATACTAATGCCACTGTTGAGCAAGGGTTATATTTGTGGAAAATCATCGATAGACCAAACCTACTTATCAAAGTTCCAGCCACAATTGAAGGTTTACCTGCAATTACAGAATTGATTGAAAGAGGAGTAAGTGTTAACGTAACTTTGATTTTTTCAGTTGCTAGATACAAACAAGTTTTACAAGCATATGCAGATGGACTAAAACGAAGAGTAGATAAGCAGCAAGAGATTGGTCAGATCTTTTCGGTAGCATCTTTTTTCATAAGCCGGATTGACTCAGCAGTTGATGCCCTACTTCCCACCGATTCAATTATGCGCGGTCAAACCGCGATTGCAAATGCAGTTATGGCGTACCAATCGTTCCTAGATTTCTCAAATACTCCTGCTTGGAAAGAGTTAGTAAACAAAGGAGCAAATGTACAGAGGCCATTGTGGGCATCTACCGGTGTTAAAGATCCGTCTTTTGACCCAAATCTTTATGTATTGGATTTAGTAGCACCGAATACGGTTAACACAATGCCTGAGCCAACATTAAACTCGGTAAGAAACAGCGGAGTATTCAATCATGATCTAATTCCATCAAAGCTCGCTTCATCTAAATCAATCTTGGCAAAGATTGCACTGGCAGGAATAGATCTGGGCAAAATCACCGATCATTTAGAAGTGGATGGAGTTTCTAAATTTGAATCAGCTTGGCTTGAATTAATGAAAACTGTAAATGCAATTGTTGGTGGATCTAAGTGAAGATATCTGGTCCGCTTGTTTCTAAGATTGATAAAGATTTGGTTGCAGAGCTACTTCCAATAGCAGTAAGGCTTGCCAATAAGGACACAAGTATCTGGGGCGCTAATTCAGAGGCACCCACTCGTTTGAACTGGATTGATCTACCAGTTACCTCCCGGGATCTTCTGCCACAGCTGGACTCTCTATCAGCTTGGGCGAGAAGCAATAAATTAAACGAAGTGATCTTGTGTGGCATGGGCGGTTCATCACTAGCTGCTGAAGTAATTGCGAAAACTTACAAAAAATCTCTTGTAGTTTTGGATTCAACGCACCCAGATCAAATTCTGAGTTCCCTGCCCAAGAATCCAACGAATTCAATTATCGTTGTGAGCTCAAAATCTGGAACAACAATCGAAACTATTTCGCACTTAAAATACTTTGTTAATTACCTAAAAGATCAAGGGTTGAAACCCGAAAATCATTTAGTTATTGTCACCGACCCAGATACTCCACTTGATAAATCTTCGAGAAAATCCGGATACAAGGTAGTAAATGCTGATCCTTGCGTTGGTGGACGTTATAGTGCCTTATCGGCATTTGGTTTAGTACCTGCGGCGTTACTTGGTATTGATATTTCCTTACTTTTAGATGATGCAGAAATTGCTTCCAAAACTTTCTCCCAGGTTGGTTCCCCCGCTATTGATGTAGCATCTTTATTGTTTTCGCAAACTAAACAAATATTCAATATCTCTGATTCAAAAATCAAATGTTCCTGGATTGTCAGACTGGATTGAGCAGTTAGTGGCTGAATCCACCGGCAAAAATGGGCAAGGACGCCTTCCCGTAATAATCAATTCAAACAATCAAATTTATAGTGAAATTTCAATAGGTCTATCTAACGATGAATTTGATTTAGTAATCGATGCGAGCCTGGGTGAACATTTCATTTTTTGGGAATGGGTTACAGCATTGCTCTGTTATCTGCTTGAAGTAGATCCTTTTAACCAGCCTAATGTCACTGAAGCGAAGGAACGTAGCACCACAATATTGAATTCAATAATCAGTGGTGATTTTAAAGCCGAGACACCGGTTACTGAAACAGATAATTATGTTATTTACTCAAATCAAAGGGTAAAAAACTTAACTGAATTCTTGAGTATATCCGGAGAGTACTTTGCGATTCTTTCATACCTGCCTCGAGCTGATGACAGTGAAGCATTGCAGCTAGCACAATTGATTTCAAATAAGAATAAGAAGTCAGTTACTTTTGGGTGGGGACCAAGATACCTGCACTCAACAGGTCAGATACACAAAGGTGGGCAACCAAATGGTTGCTTCATACAGATTACATCTGATTTGCAAACCGATTTAGCAGTTCCAGGAGAAACTTTTAAATTTGCAGATTTAATTAAGGCTCAAGCACTAGGTGATGCATCAGCCATTACGGAGCGTAAATTGCCTTTAATTCGGATTCATTTGAAAAATTGTAATTCAGCTTTAAAACAATTAATCAAAGAACTTTAACTCTTACTCGTCGCCTCGTAATTTCTTCAGAGCGATATCAAGAATTTTATTGGCCTCTGCTTCAGTTCTGCGTTCTTTTACGTAAGCTAAATGTGTTTTATATGGTTCGTTCTTCATTGGCATAGGCGGTTTGTTTTTATCTTGACCTGCAGGAAAACCACATCTTGGACAATCCCATTCTGCTGGAACTTCAACAGTTCCATCCTCTGCAAATGATGGCTTTGTCTCATGACCATTGGCACACCAATAAGAGACTCGGAAGCGAGCAATTGATTCACCGCGCTCAGCTTCGCCCATTGGGCCAGCACCGACACGACTACCTCGGATTGCGCTACCACCGGCCATGATTACTCCTTCTCTTTTTTAATTATTTCAACAGCAAACTAAGTGCAATTACAGATGCAAACCAGATGCCACCAACAACAATTGTTATACGATCCAAATTCTTTTCAACTACGGATGAGCCACCATATGTTGAGGATATTCCGCCGCCAAACAAATCTGATAATCCTGAGCCTTTACCCTTGTGTAGTAACACCAAAATAATCATCAATATGCTTGATAGAACTAAAATGATTGAAAGAGCTAAATTCATTTACTCGCCTTCACGTTAAGTTTGGATCTGTAACTATTGGATAAGGATACTATCTTTTTGTCAGTTTGCCGTAATCGACCTATTAAGCCTTATTTAAGACCCTATGGAACTTGGAAATTCTTGCAAATTCTTCTGGATCTAATGAGGCCCCGCCAACTAAAGCTCCGTCAACATCAGATTCCTTCATGATATCTAAAGTGTTTATTGACTTAACAGAACCGCCATAAAGTATGCGGCAATTATCTGCAATTTCATCACTTCCTATTTTCCTGAGTTCGTTGCGGATAGCTAAACAAACTTCTTGCGCATCCTCTGGAGTTGCAGTTTTGCCAGTTCCAATTGCCCACACAGGTTCATAAGCAATTACAATTTTCTTCAAATCAGGCTTATGGAATCCTTTAAGTGCATTCCTAAGCTGCTCTAACACATGAGAGATATGAGCGCCGGCCTCTCGAATTGCCAACTCTTCCCCTACACATAAAATGGGTTTGAGTTCATTGGCTAATGCAGCCTTAATTTTTTTATTAACTAATTGATCATCTTCATGATGGTTCGCACGACGCTCACTATGTCCAACCAACACATAGGTACAACCTAACTTGGCCAACATGGATCCAGAGATATCCCCGGTATGCGCACCAGACTCAGCAGAAGATATATCTTGAGCTCCGCATTGCAACCGTAGCCGATCACCATCTACTAATGTTTGAACTGATCTAATATCTGTAAATGGCGGAATAACAATAATTTCAACAGCGTCGTAATCTTTGTCCTCCAGTGAATATGCTAATTTTTGGGTGACGGCAATAGCTTCAAGATGATTAAGATTCATCTTCCAATTACCAGCAATTAAAGGCTTGCGCAT
>JBEAVA010000183.1:0-3194 GCA_041161165.1 Actinomycetota bacterium | reverse complement strand
ATCTAGACCATTACAAGGTTTGTTTGCGCCAGCCTCTACATTTAAATCTGTTTCAGTCGTTGCTGCAGCTGCTGCAGGTTACTCACTAAATACAAGTTATAACTGTCCAGCCTCTGTTGAGATCGGAAATCGAACCTTTAAGAACTTCGACAGTATTGCAGCCGGTCGAATTCCGTTAGATCTTGGTCTTGCTATCTCCTGTGACTCACTTTGGTATCAAATTGCCTATGATGAATGGGTAAGAGATGGTGGTTTGAAACCGAAATCCTCACCAAATGATTACTTCTTTAAAGCAGCAAAAGATTTTGGTGTGGGAGTTTTAACTGGGATTGACCTGCCTAGTGAGTTGAAAGGTAGATTGCCAGATCGGCAGTGGAAGCAAAATTGGTATGAGCAAAATAAGGATTTTTATTGCAACTATAAGGATCGGGCGAAGAAGCAGGATTTAACTGCTTATTTAATTGAGATTGCTCGAGAAAACTGCATCGATGGCAACAAGGTAAGAGCGGGAGATGCGGTTAACTTCTCAATTGGCCAAGGTGATACTTTGGTAACACCCCTTCGACTTGCCCAAATTTATGCTGCAATTGCAAATAACGGAACCTATTACAAACCACAGGTAGCAAGAGCAATCGTTGATGTTGATGGAAAATTAATTAAAGAGTTTAAGCCGGAGGTTGCCGACACCATAAAAGTTGAGCAAAGCACTTGGGATTTTCTCCATCGTGGCTTAAGAATGGTTGTTACCAGAGGAACAGCTGCTGGAGTTTTTTCAGGCTTTCCAGTTGAGGTCAGTGGCAAAACTGGAACTGCGCAAGTATTTGGAAAAAATCCAAATGGCAGTGCAAAGGATGACACTTCATGGTTTGCATCTTATGGTCCAACTCAAGATCCTAAGTATGCAGTTGTGATGATGGTTAGCCAAGGTGGATTTGGTGCTTCAACCTCTGGCCTTGGTGTTAGAAATATTTATGAGACATTGTTTGGTGTAACTGGCAACAAGGTAAATCCTGAGAAAGCAATTTTTCCAAATGGTGTGCCAAGTACAATTGCAAAGGTTGACCTTAAAAAAGTAGCAGCTAAGGTGGATTTAACTGGCGTTAAAGTTAGCGGGGTGAAGTTAAAGTGAGCTTAAATGTTAGGTATCGCCGCAGTGCATCTATTAGCTTTGGTAACTTTGATAAGTTGCTTACCTTCGCAGTCGTAGGCCTACTTTTAATTGGCACAATGTTGGTTTATGCCGGAACTAGAGAGTGGTTTCGCTCCTACGGGTTAGATCCAGAGTATTACTTTAAGCGCCACACCTTAAACATCATTATTGGTGGCTTGCTTGCTTATGGAACAACCTTGATTGATTACCGACTACTTCGTGCCTATACGCCGATTGTTTGGTTAGCAGCAGTAATTGGCTTAATAATTGTATTAATCCCAGGACTAGGTTCTGAGATTAATGGTGCTCGGGCTTGGATTTCACTTCCTGGTGGCTTTCAATTACAGCCTGCTGAATTAGCAAAGATTGCAATTATTGTTGGAATGGCGATGATTCTGGCAGATCGTGAGCAAAGTGATAAAGATCCAACAGATTTAGATGTTGTAAAAGCATTAGCAATTGCCGCGGCTCCAGTTTTATTGATTGTTGCCCAACCAGATCTTGGCACAGTATTAATCAGCTAGGTGGGTTATTGGTCTCTTACTCGCCGCAATTGTCGGCGTCTTTGCTGCTGTGCAGACAGGTGCAGTTAGCTCCTATCAAGTAGCACGTCTGCAATCATTTGTTGATCCATCCGCAGATCCGCAAGCAACTGGTTATCAATTGCGTCAATCAAGAATCACGATTGGCTCTGGTGGTTTATTGGGTAAAGGATTATTTGAAGGTCCGCAAACTAATGGTCGATTTGTGCCAGAGCAGCAGACTGACTTTATTTTTACAGTTGCAGGAGAGGAGTTGGGTTTTGTTGGCTGTTCAATAATCTTATTCCTCTACACACTCTTCTTTATCAGGGCATTTGCAATCTGCCGGCGAAGTAGTGATTTATTTGGCAGGTTAGTTTGTATTGGAGTTATCGCTTGGTTTGCATTTCAGACCTTTGAAAATATCGGCATGACTATGGGATTAATGCCGATGACTGGTGTGCCATTACCATTTTTGTCATATGGTGGATCATCAATGTTTGCTAATTTAATTGGTGTTGGTCTACTTCAGAACGTCCACGCAAGAAGCCGATAACACGCTTAATTTGCCCTTAGTTGGCAGTTCCCCCGCCTTTTGTGCGATACTTACGCCACGCAATCAGCGCGAGGATAAAGATCCAACGCCGCGATAGCGTCGATATTTTTAGCAAGTTAATTAACCAGATTAATTAAAAAAAGTATTGAAAGAGATACTGCAAAACTGCAGTAATTAATTTTTGAAAAGGATTTGATTTATATGGCCGATGAGCCTAAAGCACCTCGTAAGCGCGCTGCCAAAAAGGCAGTAGATGGCGAAAGTAAGAAAGTAAGTAAAAAAGCAGCTGCTATTCCAGTTCCATTATTCCAAGCTGCGCCAACAACTAAAACTGCCAAGGTGGCAAAAGCTGCCAAGGTAGAAAAAACTGAACCAGTAACCTCATCATCAAGTGATGAGAGTGAGAAGGAAGAGTTTCGTCGTCGTCGCCGAAGAGGTGGCAGAGGTAGAAGGCGAAATGGCAAAGAGGGTTCTGATACTGATGAGAGCTCTGCAACTGAAGAGTTAGCGGAGACAACTGATTCTGATGGTGTAACCCATAAACGCAGGCGCCGCCGCAGGGCGCGTGGTGAGGGTGTAACACCAGGGGAAACCATTGAAGAAGATGGCGTACTAACTGTTGTAAAGGTAAGACCAGTTCGAGTTCGTGAAGCACGTCCTGAAACTCGTAAATTTGAAAGACGAGATCGCAATCGCTTTGAGCGACCAGATCGCAGAGAGCGACGTGATTTCACCCGCAAACGTGGCACGGTAATTACTGAGTCAGAGTTCTTAGCTCGCCGTGAAGCAGTTGAACGCTCCATGTTGGTTCGCCAAATTGCAGATCGAACACAGATTGCCATCATTGAAGATGATGTAATGGTTGAACATTATGTAAACCGAAATAGCAATATTTCCTATGTTGGTAACGTCTATCTAGGTAAGGTACAAAACGTACTGCCTTCGATGGAGGCGGCCTTCGTTGATA
>JBEAVA010000077.1:0-3962 GCA_041161165.1 Actinomycetota bacterium | reverse complement strand
ATCTAACTGAAGTGCGGTAACAAACTCTTTTGTACCAGCAACTTTAAAGTCCATATCGCCGAATGCATCCTCTGCACCCAAGATATCGGTTAAAGCCACATATTCAGTTTTGCCATCAACATCATCAGAAATAAGTCCCATTGCGATACCTGCAACAGCAGCCTTAAGTGGCACACCTGCATTTAGCAACGACATTGTTGAAGCACAAACAGATCCCATAGAGGTTGATCCATTTGATCCAAGTGCTTCAGAAACTTGGCGAATTGCATAAGGAAACTCTTCGCGAGTTGGTAGAACTGGAACAAGAGCACGTTCAGCTAATGCACCATGCCCAATTTCGCGACGCTTCGGAGATCCAACTCTTCCAGTTTCACCAACAGAATATGGTGGGAAGTTGTAGTTATGCATATAACGCTTGTGATCTTCTGGTGAAAGAGTATCTAGTTGTTGTTCCATCTTAAGCATATTTAAAGTTGTAATACCCAAAATCTGAGTCTCACCACGTTCAAATATTGCAGAGCCATGGACTCGAGGAATTACCTCAACCTCAGCAGTTAATGCACGGATATCCCGCAATCCGCGGCCATCAATACGAATTTTATCTCGTAATACTCTTTGACGAACTAATTTCTTAGTTACTGATCTAAGCGCTGCTGAAATCTCCTTGGTGCGTTCTGGAAAATCAACTGTGATTTTCTCGGTAACACTCTTATTGATTTCATCTAACTTAGTCTCGCGCTCTTGCTTACCTGCAATTGTCAGCGCCTTGGTTAGATCATCTTTTGCAGCCTTTTCAACTACTGCATAAATATCATCTTGGTAATCAAGGTAAACTGGAAATTCTCCAGTTGGCTTTGCTGCCAATTTCGCTAATGCAAGTTGTGCCTCACATAGTGTGCGAATAAATGGCTTTGCTGCCTCAAGTCCTTGGCCAACAATCTCTTCAGTTGGCACTGTTGCGCCACCCTTTATTAATTCAATTGTCTTAACAGTGGCTTCAGCCTCAACCATCATGATTGCGACATCACCATCTGAAATTCGACCGGCAACTACCATGTCAAAGACAGCTTTATCTAAATCAGAGTGATTTGGGAAAGCAACCCATTGACCTTCGATTAGTGCAACTCGCACACCACCGATAGGACCAGAAAATGGCAGTCCTGCTAATTGTGTTGACATTGATGCTGCGTTGATCGCAATCACGTCATACATGTGATCAGGATTTAACGCCATTACAGTTACAACAATCTGAACCTCATTACGCAATCCTTTAATAAAAGACGGACGTAGTGGGCGATCGATTAATCGACAGGTAAGGATTGCATCCTCAGAAGGACGTCCTTCACGACGGAAAAATGATCCTGGAATTTTTCCAGCAGCATACATTCGCTCTTCCACATCAACTGTTAGTGGGAAGAAATCAAATTGATCCTTCGGATTTTTTGATGCAGTAGTTGCAGAAAGCAACATGCTGTCATCATCTAAATAAACAACGGCTGTTCCCGCTGCTTGCCGAGCTAGTCGGCCAGTTTCAAAGCGGATCTCCCGCTTTCCAAATTTACCGTTGTCTATTTTTGCAACGGCTGATTGCACATCTTGACCCTCCATGGGTCATCTCCATTTCTCAACACTTTAAATCTAGAGAATGGATCTTCGATCGAAGTTCACGGAAAATCGTTTTCCGGAAACCACTACCGAGGACCAAAACTCTTAGCGATAAAGTTTTTTGCTGATTGTTATTTAACGGCGAAGATCGAGCTTTTCGATAATCGCTCTATAGCGCTCAATATCCGTCTTGGCGAGGTACTGCAAAATCCGACGACGCTTACCGACCATCAATAACAAACCACGACGGTTGTGATGATCCTTCTTATTTGTCTGCAAATGTTGTGTTATCTCATCAATACGCTTTGAAAGAAGTGCTACCTGTGTTTCTGGGCTACCTGTGTCAGTTGCAGATGAGCCGTACTTACTTACGATTTCCTTTTTAACTTCTGGCGTTAATGCCATTTGTATTGCTCCTTCTGTCTGTCACGAGGGCCTCGGTGTTATTCACGAAGGCGCACTTTCTCGCTTTAGTAAAGGCAAG
Organism: Actinomycetota bacterium; assembly: GCA_041161165.1. Classification (GTDB taxonomy): domain Bacteria; phylum Actinomycetota; class Actinomycetes; order Nanopelagicales; family Nanopelagicaceae; genus Nanopelagicus. Next base: position 1,873 of record JBEAVA010000077.1, on the reverse strand, counting down.
ATTACCAGCGCGGTAGTTGATACTTAAAATCCACGCGTATTTGAGCGTTATTTACTGGTCAATTCCCTAGCCTGATCACAATCTTTTTTCATCTGCTCAAGAAGTGGTGCTAATCCATCAAACTTTAAAGTGTCACGTAATCTAAAACCAAATTCAATCTTTGCTTCTTGATCATATAAATCTAAGCCAACTTGATCAATTGCATACGCCTCCACTTGTCTCCCTCTGACTCCCGGAAAAGTTGGATTTGTTCCAATTGATATTGCAGCTGCCCATCTACTTTCACCAACACTTAACCAACCGGCATAAACGCCATCTGCAGGAATTGTGGCAAGTGGCGCTAAACCGAGATTAGCAGTTGGGTAGCCAATTTCTCTTCCTCGTTTTTCACCATGTACAACTGGACCTTTTAAATAAAATCTTCTAGTTAGTAATTCATTTGCCCGCTCAATCTCACCATCAATTATTAAATTTCTAATTCGTGAAGATGAAATCGTAGATCCACGCTCTTCTTGTAACTTAACTATCGAAACCCCAAAGCCATACTTAGGCCCAACCTCTGATAAGTATTTTGGTGAACCTTGTGCTTTAAAGCCAAAATTAAAGTTTTCACCAATCACAACATGTTCAGCTTTGAATCGACCAAGCAGAATATCTTCAATGAATTGATCTGGCGATAGCTGTGAAAAATCCTTATTAAAGTTAACTACCTCAACATGAGTAGCACCTGCTTGTTTTAGCAATTCAATTCGATCTTTAACTGAGATCAATTGTGATGGTGTGCGCTCGGGTGCAACAACCGATGTTGGATGTGGATCAAAGGTCATAACTGTGACCTCACCTAAATGCTTTGCGGTGGCAATTATCTGTTGATGGCCAGCATGTACTCCATCAAAGATTCCAACAGCTAACACCTTCATCTGCATATTGTTTCATAAAACATAATTACTCACTGACCTTAACTAAAATTGGGGCAGCCACAACTTGAGAACCTTGTAACTTATTTTCTAGTAAGGCTAGGAAATTATCTTGTGAATCCAAGGCTGCCACTATGCCACTTTGCTGATTTTGTTCAATCACTCGACCAAATGTGATCTCTCTGCTTTGAGCTAAATCTAACTTTCTTATTGGGAACAATTTTTCGATAACTTCAGTGATGGCAATTAGTGGTGCCTGGGCCAAAGGATGACAATCATGCAGAGTAAATGGTGAAACTAAGGTGCGTCTAAGTGAGGTTAAGTGGCCACCAAGATTTAATCTTTCCCCTAAATCTCTTGCAATTGCTCGAATATAAGTTCCTGACGAGCAAGTGACCGATACATCTACTTCGATCGCTGTGGTTGTATGTCTAATCTCTTTAACAACTATTTCATCAATCGTTACATCTCGTTCAGGAATATCAACACTCTCCCCTGCTCTAACTCTGGCATGGGCAGATTTTCCATCAATTTTTATGGCAGATACTGAACTAGGTCTTTGTTTAATCGTGCCAACAAACTTTGCCAGCCCATTTTTTATGACTTGATCACTTACTTTAGCTATTTGATCAGCGGTGGCAGTTGAAATTACATCACCATCTTTATCATCAGTGTGTGTTGCTTTGCCCAAATTGATAGTTGCTTCATATGCCTTTTTACCATCTGTGATGTAGGTAAGAAGTCTGGTCGCAATACCGACACCAAGTACTAATACGCCAGTTGCCATCGGATCTAATGTGCCAGCATGGCCAACCTTTTTTGTATCAAGCTTTTTTCGCGCCATTGCCACTACATCGTGGCTAGTCATTGCGCCGGCTTTATCTACTAATAAAAAGCCATCCATTAAATCACCTATTAGTTATGTTTTTTATATGGATCTTCAGCAACAGGTTTTG
>JBEAVA010000076.1:0-3977 GCA_041161165.1 Actinomycetota bacterium | reverse complement strand
CCTTGCCACGAGTAAAGAAGTGAACGCCCTCGGTGCCATGCGCATGTGAATCACCAAATAATGAGTTCTTCCAACCTCCAAATGAGAAGTAAGCCATTGGTACCGGAATCGGAACGTTGATTCCAACCATGCCAACCTCAACCTCATTTTGGAAACGTCTGGCAGCGCCACCATCATTTGTGAAAATTGCAGTGCCATTTCCATATTGGTGATCATTTACTAACTTAAGCGCTTCGTCATAACTCTTTACGCGAATAACGCTAAGTACTGGGCCAAATATCTCCTCTTGGTAGATGCTCATACTTGGCTTAACCTGATCAAATAAGGTTGGTCCAAGCCAAAAACCTTGACCATCTACAACAACTTTTCTGCCATCAAAAACAATCTTGGCACCCTCTTTTTCTCCAGCTTCAATATAGGAAGCAACCTTGTCACGGTGAACCTTGGTAACAAGTGGACCCATATCAGCACCTTTTGTGCCATCACCAGTTTTAATCTTGGTTGCGCGCTCAGTAATCTTTTCAATCAACTTATCGGCAATTGGTTCAACTGCAACAATTGCAGAGATCGCCATACATCTCTCACCTGCTGAGCCAAAGCCTGCGTTAATTGCAGCATCTGCTGCTAAATCCAAATCTGCATCAGGTAAAACGATCATGTGGTTTTTAGCTCCACCTAATGCTTGCACTCGCTTGCCAGCTTTTGTGCCATTTTCATAAACATATTTTGCAATTGGAGTAGATCCAACAAATGAAACTGACTTAATTCCAGGATGGGTTAAAAGTGAATCTACTGCGACCTTATCGCCATGGACCACGTTAAATACGCCCTCTGGTAGACCGGCCTCTTTTAAAAGCTGGGCAACGAACATAATTGCACTTGGATCCTTCTCTGAAGGCTTAACAATTACTGTATTTCCACATGCGATTGCAATTGGGAAAAACCACATTGGCACCATTGCTGGAAAATTAAATGGTGAAATTACTGCTACTGGTCCAAGAGGTTGGCGAATTGAGTAAACATCAACGCCAGTTGATACCTCTTCTGAAAATCCACCCTTTAGTAAATGGGGGATACCGCAAGCAAACTCAACAACCTCAAGGCCACGAGTTACCTCACCAAAGGCATCACTTAATACTTTGCCATGCTCTTGAGTAATCAGAGCGGCTAATTTTTCTTTGTTTTGATTTACTAATTCACGAAAAGCAAATAAAACCTGGGTGCGCTTTGTTAAGGAACTGTGTCGCCAACTCTCAAATGCTTTGGTGGCAACATTGACTGCTAAGTCAACAGTTTGCGGTGTTGCAAAATTTACCTTTGCAGAGATCTGACCTGTAGCTGGGTTATATACATCGCCAGTTCGATCTGACTTTTCATTTGATAATGCGCCATTAATCCAGTGTGAAATAGTTTCCATATGGCAACCATACCTCAAAGGATTTACCGCCATGAAATTACCCTTCCTACCAAAATATGGAGATAAGTGATTAGATTGGGCCACATAATTAGGCCGGCCAAAAGGGAGCAATGTGAGTACCCCAGAAAATAACCCAGATAAAGCAGCTAAGGTTTTTGCTGATGATCGTGCCAATGTTTTTCACTCCTGGTCGGCGCAGGCACAAATCTCACCAATGACTGTTGCCGGCGGCGCCGGTTCTTACTTCTGGGATTTTAATGGCAAGAAGTATTTAGATTTTTCCTGTCAATTAGTTTTCACAAATATTGGCCATCAGCACCCAAAGGTAATTTCAGCAATAAAAGAACAAGCAGATATTTTGGCCACTGTTGCTCCGCAACATGCTAACGAAGCACGAAATGAAGCGGCAAAGCGAATTACCTCAGTTGCTGGTGAAAGTTTTAAGAAAGTTTTCTTCACAAATGGTGGCGCAGATGGAATTGAAAATGCGATCCGAATGGCCAGACTTCACACCAATAAACATAAAGTTTTATCAACCTATCGTTCCTATCACGGCAATACTGGCTCAGCAATCAATGCAACTGGTGATCCACGAAGATTTCCAAATGAGTTTGGCTTTGGACATGTTCACTTCTGGGGCCCTTATCTCTACCGAACCGCTTTTTGGGCAAGCAATCAAGAAGAGGAGTGCCAGAGAGCACTTGAACATTTAGAGCAAACAATTATTTTTGAAGGCCCAAAAACAATTGCTGCAGTTTTAATTGAATCTGTACCAGGAACAGCTGGCGTGCTTGTGCCACCTGCTGGTTACTTAGATGGTCTGCGGGCACTATGCGATAAGTATGAAATTCTTTGGATTGCCGATGAGGTTATGTCTGGCTTTGGTCGAACTGGTAAATGGTTTGGCTTCCAGCACTCAAAATCAACTCCAGATTTAATTGTTTTTGCCAAGGGAGTAACTTCAGGTTATATCCCACTAGGTGGTGTGATAATCCCAGAGAAAATTGCAAAAACATTTGATGAGAGAGTTTTTCCTGGTGGACTTACCTACTCAGGCCATCCAATTGCATGCGCAACTGCGGTTGCCACAATTGATGTAATGAAGAGTGAGAAGATGGTTGAAAATGCTGCCAGCATTGGCGAGAAGATTCTTGGTCCTGGTTTAAATGAATTAGCTAAAAAACATCAAGTAATCGGCGACATTAGAGGAGCTGGTGTTTTCTGGGGAATTGATATGGTCACCGATAGAAAAACTCGCGAACCTCTTGCGCCATATGGGGCATCAAGCCCAAAGATGAATGAGATTGTGGCAACTTGTAAGAAGAATGGCTTGATGCCATTTAATAACTTCAATCGCATTCACATGGTGCCACCATGCAATATCTCTGAAAGTGATGCCAAGCTGGGCTTAGAGTTACTATCTAAATCACTAACTGAGGTTGGTCTATAGCGCCTAGTAGCTTTAACTCAAGTAATCCACAGTTTTTCTATTTGCGATTACTTTAGTTATCCCAACTCTTTATAGTTTCCAAACACAAACATTTTGGAGCTATATGAATCCGTCACTGCAAATTATTAAGTTAAATCTGTTTTTAAAATCAAAGATAGCTGCATTGATCAAAAAAGAAAGCCGTGGGGATGTCCCGGGCTGGGTATTAGTAGTTTTAATGACCACCGCATTAGTAACTGGAATTTGGTCAATTGCTGCGCCCAAACTAACCACAATCTTGCGCAACTCATTGGATGCAATGGGCGGTATCAGGTAGTTGCGCAAGCTATTACTTGCCCAAAGCCGTGGGTCAGTTGAATCATTTCTAACCATACTTCCGCAGGTTTTTGTATTTTTAGTTATGTTTCAACTGATCTTCATGCAGTTCAATGTGATGACAGATACCAATCTTTCCCAAGGAGAGCTAGCCAAGATTGCGATCAATGGTGAATCCGGCGATTACCAAAGGTATCCATTAATTGGCGGCGGTTCGTTGCTAGTCGCAGATCGACAACAAAATACAAAAAAGTTTATTGATTTTGGCAACATATCAAGCCGCAAAGTATTAGCGATCGCAGTTGATGAGGATGAGAGTAATTAAATTTATAAAAAGGTCAGATCCGGGCTCTGCGATTGCAGAGTTTGTAATCTTTACTCTTCCATTTTTCACAGCGTTTCTAATCCTCATCACCGCCATCCAAAATCATTCGATGGAAATTTCTGAGAGTAAGAATCTGGCAAGACAGAGTGTACGAGCATTTGTTAGTAGCCCTAATGAGGATTTAGCAATGGTGCGGGCTTATCAGGTTATTGAGATCTATAAATCTAAACAATCTACCAGTGCTAAAAAAGAGCGAGAGATCAAACTTAATCTAACCTGTGCTTTTCATCCCTGTTTTATGCCAGGTAATTTAGTAACTGCAACAATCAAGGTAGGAGATGATCAAACCGCCTCAGCCTCAGAGTATGTAGATCTATGGCGATAAAAAAGTGGCTCAAATGTCAAAGCCGCGGTTCATTGATACCACTCTCATTTGGCTTCTTTATGTTAGCGATGAGCTTGTCATTTAT
>JBEAVA010000075.1:0-3990 GCA_041161165.1 Actinomycetota bacterium | reverse complement strand
CTAATTTCATCAATATCTGAAAAATCAATCATTGGATCAATTCCATGAGTTAATAAATTAAGTCCTAAGGTAATTAAACAGACATTTCCAGTTCGCTCACCATTACCAAATAATGTTCCCTCAATTCGATCAGCCCCAGCTAAGTAGGCAAGCTCAGCTGCTGCCACACCAGTGCCACGATCATTATGTGGGTGCAAACTTAAAATCACGCTATCTCGATACTTAAGGTTGCGATGCATCCATTCAATTGAATCGGCATAAATATTTGGTGTTGCCATCTCAACTGTGGCTGGTAAATTCATAATTGTCTTCCAAGCAGGTGTTGGCTTCCAAATATCATTAACTGCATTACAAACTTCAACTGCAAACTCAAGCTCAGTTCCAGTATATGACTCCGGTGAGTACTCAAATGAGACTAATGTGCCAGGCACAGTTTTAACTAGATCCAAACAGATCGCAGCACCCTCGGTTGCAATCTTTTTAATACCCTCTTTATCTTGGCCAAAGACAACCCGACGCTGCAAGGTTGAGGTTGAGTTATAAAGGTGAACGATCGCCTGTTTTGATCCTTTAATTGATTCAAAGGTTCGCTCAATTAACGGCCTTCGCGCTTGGGTCAATACTTGAATTACTACATCATCTGGAATTAATTTCTCTTCAATAATTTTACGGATAAAATCAAAATCAGTTTGGCTAGCTGCTGGAAAACCAACCTCTATCTCTTTGTAACCCATCTTTACTAGCAACTTAAACATGGCAAGTTTGCGGTTGGCATCCATTGGATCAATTAATGCTTGATTGCCATCGCGAAGATCTACTGAGCACCATTTAGGTGCGACACTCATTTTCTTATTTGGCCAGGTTCGATCTGCTAAACCGCCAGCATTTGGAAATGGATTAAAAGGGGCATAACGCGATGTGGGCATTGCCGATTTACTTTGTTCTGGAAAGTTACTCATTTTTATTTCTTCTCCTCGTCGGTTAAAAGTGGTCTACCGGTGTGACCAACCTCCGCGGACGAGGGAACCGGTTACTTGGCCCCGCCGCGGCAGATAAGAAGGAGAGATGACAGGCGCAATGAAGTGTTAAGTAAAGAGGTGGCACCTGTGATTAACATGGCTAAAGGTTAACTCACCTGTTAGAAATTAACCAAATTACTTCAACGGGGCCATTCATTTTCAGGTACAAACTGCCTATCGTTTAACCATGGCCTTTGCGACTTCCAAGCCTTACCAAGCCCCACGTCCAGTTGAGTATGCGCAAATTCCAGAGCCAATCTTTCGTAAAAACTGGTTTGGCGATACAAATCTGCCAGGACCAAATCCAAAATTTTCAGATTTAATCACAGCCACCTTCATGATTAACACGCCAAAATTTTTACTTGGCATGCAAAGAAAATATGGTGATAACTGCTCATTTTTTCTATCAAGAAGATTATTTATTGGTCTTTTCTCCCCCAGTGCAGTTCATGAAGTAACAGTTGCTCAACAACATAACTTTGTTAAAGGTGTTGGTTTTGCCAGAATGCGAAAAGTTTTAGGTGAGGGATTACTTACTAATGAGGAGCCAATTCACCTAGCCCATCGGCGGATGATGCAACCACCATTTCATCATGGAAATCTAGATTCCTATGTTGCCATTATGCACAACCTAGTTAGTGAACACACCAAGGATTGGCAGGGGAAGAAAAGCATTGAGTTAGCTCCGGAGATGATGGCGCTAACTTTAGAGATCGTCTCACGATGTTTATTTGGCTTAGATTCTCATCAATACACCCAAGCGATTGCGCAATCTATGGAGGTGGCGATTGATCGAATTGAACGAACCATGCTGCCTGGCCTGGACCGCTTTGATAAATCCGGAATTAAGTACTTCAAGGAGTTTGAGCTTGCCTCAAATAGATTAGTTGAAATTGCAGAGGCGATCATCAATAAACGACTGGAAAGTGGCGAGAAGAAAGATGATGATCTTCTAGGAATCTTGTTGCAAATGCGAGATCAAATATCAACTGATCATATTCGCGATGAGGTTTTAACTTTGATTTTAAGCGGCCATGAAACTACTGCAAATGTAATGAGTTGGGCATTTTCATACCTGGCTAAAAATCCTGAAATAAGGAAACAACTTGAAGATGAGGCAGATAATGCGTTATGGATTAAAGAAAATCGCACCCCTACCTATCAAGAGTTAGAGGAGAGTTCAAAGGTGGCATCTGCTGTTTTGCAGGAGACGATGCGGCTTGCTCCCCCAGTTTGGGTAGCACCTCGAATTGCCACCACTGATTGCGTAATTGATGGTGTAAAAATTCCAAAAGGTGCACATGTATTAGTTAGCCAATATGTAACTCATCGAAATCCAAGATACTTTCCGGAGCCAGAAAAATGGCGGCCAGATCGTTGGTTTGATTCAAACTTTGAAAAATCTCTTCCCCGCGGTGCTTACTTCCCATTTGGTGGCGGCAGCAGGAAATGTTTAGGTGAGTACTTTGCCATTGCTGAGGCAAGATTAATTTTATTAATGGTGGCAAAAAACTTTAGATTAAAAGGTGATTTCCCTAAAGCCCAACCTAGAGCAACTTATCGCCCAAAGGGTGGGGTAAAAAGTAAGGTTTCGCTGCGTTAGTTAAGTGAAAAAGATGGATACTCATCTGTTACTAATAACAGCGCATAACCATAGAGGCGATTCCAATAAGCAATTACCTTAATTACCTCTTCAGCTTTATCTTCTGGGTAATGTCCCTTACTGATTACGGTAACCCAAGCAACTAGTGTTAACGCTAGCGCGTAGATAGCGTAGATAACTCCTAGAAGGAAAAGTGGAATTGCTAAAAACCATTTAATTAGTGGCATCCAAGGAGAAAGCTTTTTGCCGCCCTCAATCTCTGGATAGATCAAGCGCACCTTTTGATTAGCTTCAATTGATGGGTACTCATCAGTTAATAAAAGTAGGTAGGCATTAATTCGATTACTTAACTCAAGCAGTGCTTTATTAAATGCCAAAACATATGATGGATAAACATTTCTAAACAGCAGTGATAGCACTACCGGCAAAATTAGAAAGCCACCAATTACTCCTGGCAGGTTATCGGCAAACTCAGAGAAGCTGCTTAGGAATATCAAAACTGGAACTGCTAAAAAGACTCTAAAGAGGGCGGTATTTTTATCGCGGTTATCCAGATCTACATGAATCTCAGTAAGTATTTGATTGGTCATAACTTGATTCTATCTATAAAACTGGCAAATACCGGTTTAATTCATAGGCACTAACCTGTTTGCGATACTCATCCCACTCACTTCGCTTATTGCGCAATACATACTCAAAAACATCATCACCTAATGTTTTTTTAACCAACTCACTCTTTTCCATCACACTAATTGCCTCTGCAAGATCTGTTGGCAGCGGAGCTGGTTTTGAACTCTCAGTTAATTCATAACCACCCTCTACCCCTGCCATACCAGCAGCAATAATTACTGCAAAAGCCAGGTATGGATTGCAAGCAGAGTCTGGGGATCTAACCTCAATTCGAGTTGAGGCCTCTTTCTTTGGTTTATAAGTTGGAATTCTCACCATTGCATTTCGATCAACCTGAGCCCAATTTGCATATGCTGGCGCTTCCCCGCCACCACTTAATCTCTTATATGAGTTAACCCATTGATTAGTAATTGCAGTTATCTCAGATGCGTGCTTAATTATTCCAGCAGTAAATGATCTACCAATCTTTGATAACTGCATAGGTGCACCCTCTTCATAAAATGCATTTTTCTCTCCTTCAAACAAAGAGATGTGGGTGTGCATGGCAGAGCCTGGATGATTAGTAAATGGCTTTGGCATAAAGGAGGCGTAAAAGCCTTGATCTAACGCAACCTCTTTAACCACATGTCTAAAGGTCATGATGTTATCTGCAGTAGATAACGCATCGGCATATCGAAGATCAATCTCTTGCTGACCAGGACCGCCTTCATGGTGGGAGAACTCAACTGAGATTCCCAT
>JBEAVA010000074.1:0-4005 GCA_041161165.1 Actinomycetota bacterium | reverse complement strand
GCGATTGCCAAGCGAGAGCTACCAATCCTTTTATATGCACCGGTAACCCGCGGTGATGATTTTGCCTCAGCAGTTGCATACTTAGTTAGAAGATTAGATGAGAACACAGCCCTTGAAAACTACTTAAGATCCTCATTTGAGATTGGCTCTAATACAACTAAATTTACCGAGCAATCCCAAAGATTTCTAAATAGTGCTACTTATCGTCATGAAATATCAACTAAGAGTATTCGACATAAATCAAATAAGTTTGAGGTTAAAGACAGCTTTGAAAATGCGCCAAATGCAGATTTAACCAATGATTTATTTGTTACAAAGCTTGGCAGGCAAATAAAGGCGGTCTTAAATCAAAAGGTGCTGGAGATACCAATTGTTATTGATGGCAAGCAGATCTTTGATCGCACACAAATAGAGGGCAATGATCCATCTGATAATGCAAAGCTTTGGTATCAGTACGCAGTTGCCAAGGAGAGTGATATCAATGCTGCAGTTAAAGTGGCCAAGAGCGCTTTTGCTGATTGGAATCTAAGGGGAGCAGCAGCTCGAGCTGAGGTTTTAAAGCAGTTTGGCCAGATTGCCCATGATGAGATGGAAGAAACAATTGCAATTATGGCGCGGGATGCTGGCAAGACAGTAGCCGAAGCAGATCCAGAGGTTTCTGAGGCAATTGATTTTGCTAACTACTACGCACTTTCAGCTATTTCATTAGATCTAGAGACTCAATCATCACCATTAGGGGTGGTTGTAGTTGTGCCACCTTGGAATTTTCCATATGCAATTCCAACTGGTGGAATATGCGCAGCATTAGCTGCTGGAAACTCAGTAATTTTTAAATCAGCACCTGAAACTGTTGCCACCTCATGGCAATTAGTTAATCAATTATGGCGAGCTGGTGTGCCAAAGGATGTTTTGCAATTTGTCTCTACTGAGGATAACGAGATTGGTCAATCCTTAATTACCCACCAAGATGTTAATGCGGTAATTCTAACCGGCGGCTATAACACAGCCCTTTTATTCTCATCCTGGAAAAATGAGTTAAATCTCTTGGCTGAGACCAGTGGCAAAAATGCGATGATATTAACTGCTTGCTGTGATATTGATGTTGCTGTTAAAGATCTTGTGCAATCAGCCTTTGGTCATGCAGGACAAAAATGTTCAGCAGCATCCTTAGCGATAGTTGAAAAAAGTATTTATGAGAACCCAAACTTTAAAAAGCAGTTAGTAGATGCAGTTACCTCACTTAAAGTAGGAGCAGGCTATAACCTCTCCACCACAGTTGGCCCAATAATTAAAACAGCAGAGAGTAATTTGCAAAAAGCTTTAACTAGATTAGATGAGGGGGAGGAGTGGTGGATTGAGCCAAAGCAATTAGATGATGCTGGCTTGCTGTGGGCACCAGGGGTTAAAACTGGTGTTAAACCTGGCTCCTGGTCACATCTAAATGAGTGGTTTGGTCCAGTACTTGCCATCATGGTTGCGCCAGATTTAAAAACCGCATTCGGTTGGCAAAATGCCACAGATTTTGGATTAACCGCTGGAATTCAATCTTTAGATCCAGATGAGTGCCAAGAGTGGATTGAAAATGTTGAGGCGGGAAATTTATATGTTAATCGTGGGGTCACTGGCGCAATTGTTAATCGCCAACCATTTGGTGGCTGGAAAAAGAGCTCAGTTGGGGCAACGGCAAAGGCTGGCGGTGGTAATTATGTTGCTACTTTGCGTAATTGGAATCAGATGAAGCATTTTCTGCCAATGAAAGAGGCGGCAAATAAGATGCTTAAATCAACCATCTCTCAAGCAATTGATCGATCTGGATTAGCAGTTGAGCAAAATATTCAAAGATATCGAAGATATAAAAAGGGATTTTTAGTTCGCATAGAGAGCGGCACAAGTAAAGATGAGTTAGATTTTCTAAATTGGCTAAAGAAGGATTTAGGGGTAATTACTAGATTAAGCAGTGACACATTAATTCCAGGACTTGCAAATCTGGTGGTTGAATCCGCCGAGGAGTTTGCTTTCCATGCCATGGAGTTTGATCGGGTTAGATGGTTATCAGCTGAGGTGCCACCAGTTTATGAGTTAATGAAAAATGGCATTACCTGTGATCGTCGGCCTATTACATCTCGTGGTGATATTGAGATCTCAAGATGGTTTTTAGAACAATCAGTTTCAATTACCCAACATAGATATGGAAATACCAACGCTGGCCCAAAGCCGAAGTGTGTTGGTTTAGCAGGTTTAGTTAGCGATTAATTAATGGGTCAACCATTGAAGCAATTAAGCTTGGTCTACCCGTTAATTTCTCCTCATAATCTGCTGCCACAGTTGCTTTAAAGCCGGCATTTACAGCCAGGTATCTAATTGGCTCAACCTCCCAATTACCAATTTTTTGATTAACAAATGGCAGATTGGGGATCTTTTGATTACTAATTGTCATTGCAAGAGTTTTAGCCACTAAGTAGGAGAGGGTGACGCCATCACCAACATATCCACCAATCTGGGCTTGGCCAGTGGTTTTCTCATAATGCATAAATGATTGCCATCTTCTAGTTAATGCCACCGCACCGCCCCAGCGGTACTCAAACTCAATATCTTTTAATTGCGGAAACCAGGATTTGACCCTGCGCTCTAGCGCTTTGTGCATCCGATTATCAAGCTCACTGCGCTCTGAAAGACGAGAGAAAAGCTTGTATCTAACGCCTCGCCCGCCAAGTGCCACTCGATTATCAGCTGTGAATTGGGCGTAGGTGATTAGATGACAGGCCTCCTGCAATGTAGCGCGATTAGAGTTTTTGATCTCCTTCATTAGAGATTCTGTAAGTGGCTTTGTGGCAACCATAAGTGAGTAGATAGGAATTTGTTTATTTCCCATCCATTTTCTTGGGGTGAAGGCCTCAGTTGCTCTAATCGATATCTGGCAATCAACCTCAAATCCATTTACAACTAACCGCTTATCTAAAATCTCATCAACTCTAGATTGCTCAAAGATTTTAACCCCCAGCTTTTCTAGTTGTTCAGCTAAGGATCTAGCTAATTTAAAGGGATTAAGTGCTGCGCAGTGGGGGGTGAAAAGTGATCCAATTGCGGAAGGGATATTTACTACCTCTTGAGTTTGCTCCTTGCCTAAAAACTTATGCTCATCATCTTGTGCAGATGAAATTCGCTTTAATTGAGCAAGATTTCTTGCAAAGAGAAGTGAGCCACCTTTTGCGTAATCAATCTGCCAATTATGTTGCTTGGCAATTTGCCCAATCTCATCAATAGCTGAGGTGATGGCACCTCTTAAATTACGATAACTTTCAATTCCATTCTCTTTAATTACTCTTTGGCTTGAGGTTGGATACTCAGCGGAGGCCCAGCCACCATTTCTGCCACTTGCGCCAAAGCCCACATACTCCGCCTCAAAGATTGCAATCTTAAGTTCAGGTTGAATTTGTTTAAGATGATAGGCACTCCACAAACCACTAAAGCCTGCGCCAATTATCGCCACATCAAATGAATCATTGCCACTAATTGATTTGCGGTAGGTAATTTTTTGATTACCCTGCCAAAGGGAGGTATTCACGCCTCTAAGTATAGGTTTGGGATGAAAATATAAAACAAATAATTAATCCCCGCCCATCACAGGCGGGGATTAATGCTGTAACTCTGTGTAAACAGAGCATCCTCTGACTCAGTTCGAAAATAATATCACAATAGTTTTCCACATTTTTAAATCAAAAGAGACATCTAAACAATAAATTTATTACCTTTCACTTTGTGTACCGCTGTAGCTCAGTGGATAGAGCGCTCCTCTGACTCAGTAGATGGTCGCAGGTTCAAATCCTGTCAGCGGTACAAAATCTAAATGGCCCCATAGTTGGTCGTATGGGGCCATTTTCCTCACATAATTAACCGCTTCAGTAATTCCTTTTATCTTAAATTCAATTGCTTACCAATACACTTAGGTAATGCCGCTGCGCCATCTGCATCCAACAGGTATTGAGTTGGTCAAAACTGTTGATC
>JBEAVA010000022.1:0-7685 GCA_041161165.1 Actinomycetota bacterium | reverse complement strand
GCGGCGAGATGCTATTGCACAGCGGGCGATTGCATTGGAAAACCAAGCAAGTGCTGAGCGAGATGCAGCTTCAAAATCAATATCTCGCAGAGAGAATCGAGCTCAGGCTGCCATTACTGCGCAAGAAATAGCAGACACTGCATATGAGGCATTAATTCAAATTGAATCTTCGATTTCAAAAGCTGGAGCAGAGCGTGAGCGACTTGAGAAATCACGATCTGATCGAGAGGGTGAGATTTTAAGTTTGAGAACTATTGGTAGAGAGTTGGCAATTGAGCTAGAAAGACTAACCTCCAGTGTTCACAAAGATGAGATTGCACGTGCCGAACAGAGATTAAGAATTGAGCAACTTGAAAGCAAAGCAGTGGAGGAGTTAGGTGTTGATGTTTCAACTCTTTTAACTGAGTATGGCCCAAGTAATGATGTACCGACATTTTATGAAAATGAGCAAGGTGAATTTGTGCCTGGAGAACTAATCCCATACCGTAGAGATCAACAAGAAAAACGTTTAGCACAAGCCGAGCGCTCACTTACCTTACTTGGCAAAATTAATCCATTAGCCCTTGAGGAGTACACATCTCTTGAAGAGCGGTTACGTTATTTGGCAGAGCAATTAGAGGATTTGAAGAAAACTAAAAAAGATTTGCTAGACATTATCAAAGAGGTGGATGATCGGGTACAACAGATATTCACCGAAGCTTATGAAGATACAGCCCGCGAATTTGAACTTGTATTTGCTCGACTATTTCCTGGTGGTGATGGAAAACTAATTCTTACTAACCCTTCAGATATGTTGACATCAGGCGTTGATGTAGAAGCTCGGCCACCTGGCAAACGAGTTAAGCGATTATCACTTTTATCAGGTGGTGAGCGATCACTCGTAGCTGTGGCTTTGTTAATTGCGATATTTAAAGCAAGACCTTCTCCATTTTATGTAATGGATGAGGTTGAGGCCGCTCTTGATGATACAAACTTGGGAAGATTGTTAGGCGTCTTTGAAGAGTTACGCGAAAAATCACAGCTAATTATTATCACCCACCAAAAGCGGACTATGGAGATTGCTGATGCACTCTATGGTGTGACTATGCGCGGTGATGGTGTTAGCGAAGTAATATCACAGCGAATTCGTGAAGTAGACGCAGTTTCTTAAAAAGTAGATGAGTTTATTTAAACGGTTATTCAATGCAGTTAGATCTGGCTCAGTTTCTAATGAGCAGTGGAATGAGATTCGAAGCAATTTAATCTCAGCTGATCTTGGCGTAAGGCTAGTTGATCAAGTAATTGCAGAGGCGAAGTTGGCAAAGCCTGAGAATGCACAGCAATCAATTACAAAAGTGATTAGGCAATGGCTAAGTAGTAAAGATAGGACACTGGCTAAGAATTCAGATCGGGTAACTACCGTATTGGTTGTTGGGGTAAATGGAACGGGTAAAACCACTTCAACTGCAAAGGTAGCCAATTTAATTAAGAATGAAAGCAAAAGTCTTTTGTTGGCAGCAGCTGACACTTTTCGCGCAGCTGCTGTTGATCAGTTGCAAACTTGGGCGAAGCGAATAGATGTAGAGGTTGTAAGCGGGGCAGCAAATGGTGATCCTGCAGCTGTGGCATTTTCAGCAATTACCAAGGCTAAATCTGAAAATTACGACTATCTTCTTGTGGACACCGCTGGCAGATTACATACTAAAGAAAATTTGATGCAGGAATTGGGAAAAGTTATTAGAGTTATCGAAAAGCACTCACCTGTTGATGAAATTTTATTGGTTGTAGATGCCACCACTGGGCAAAATGGAATAAATCAAGCAAAGGTATTTATTGAGGTAGCTGGTGTGACTGGATTTATTCTGACTAAATTAGATGGTTCGGCAAAGGGTGGGGTAGGCCTTGCGATTGAGAAGGAGTTTGGCTTGCCGATTAAATTTATTGGAACCGGGGAGCAGATCGCAGACCTTGCTCCCTTTGATCCTGAGCGTTACATCGCCTCTTTGTTTGATTAAGTAACATACTTTTAACAATTGCCGTGAAACTGTCACCAGTTAGAAACTTAAAAAACCACCTGATTTAACCCGTTCAAGTCAGAGTTAGCCCATCTCAAAGGCGAGGTTTCCCAACTATATAAAGACTGTGAAAGCAGTTATTGGTAATTGGAGATCAAATGGCTGAAGTGGTTTTAAATACTGGTGATACAGCTTGGGTATTAGCTAGCACTGCATTAGTACTTTTGATGACACCAGGTTTAGCTCTTTTTTATGGCGGCATGGTTCGCGCTAAAAGTGTTTTGAATATGATGTTAATGTCAATGGTAACAATCGGCATCGTTAGCGTGTTGTGGGTTATCTATGGATTCAAATTAGCCTTTGGCTATGAAGCAAACTCACAATGGTATGGAGAAATATCTCTATCGGGTTTGGGAAGTGCGGTAAATGAGTTAACTAATAATGGTGGCGTGTATCCGATTCCACTACTAGCTTTCGCTGCTTTCCAACTTATGTTTGCAATAATTACTCCAGCTTTGATATCTGGTGCAATTGCAGATAGAACTAAGTTCACTGCGTGGGCTGTTTTTGTAACCATCTGGGTGACATTGGTTTATTTCCCAGTGGCACACTGGGTCTTTGCTTTTGGAAATAAGGTTGGCGATACCGTGACAGGTGCGGGATTTTTAGCAGCCAGAGGTGTGCAAGATTTTGCGGGCGGCACAGCTGTTCATATAAATGCTGGTGCAGCTGGTCTTGCGATGGCAATCATCCTTGGTAGACGTGTGGGATGGCGACGAGAATCAATGCGACCACACTCATTGCCATTGGTATTGATTGGTGCTGGTTTGCTTTGGTTTGGTTGGTTTGGATTTAATGCCGGATCAGCATTGGGAGCAAATGGCACCGCAGCTTTGGCATTATTAAATACTCAAGTTGCCACTGCAGCTGCAGCATTGGGATGGCTACTAGTTGAGAAACTTAGAGATGGTCACCCAACATCGTTGGGTGTTGCATCTGGTGCAGTTGCCGGCTTAGTTGCAATTACGCCAGCATGCGCATTTGTTGCACCATGGGCAGCGGTTGTAATTGGTTTGATTGCCGGAATCTTATGTGCGCTAGCAGTTGGCCTTAAATATCTATTTAACTTTGATGATTCACTAGATGTAGTTGGCGTTCACTTAGTTGGTGGATTATGGGGTTGCTTATCACTTGGCTTCTTTGGCAGCAGCGCGGTCAATAGCCTTGGCTTAGATGGCATCTTCTATGGCGGTGGCGCCACATTGCTTGGCAAACAGGCATTTGGAGCTTTCTTTGTTTTAGCTTACTCCTTCATCATCACCTTAATTATTGGCTTTGTAATCGATAAAGTGATTGGGTTTAGAGTTAAAGAGGAGGCTGAAATTTCTGGAATTGATTACGATCAACATGCAGAAACTGGCTATGAATTAACCAATAGTTCAAGAGGGGGTTTTAGTTCATGAAACTGATTACTGCAATTATTAAGCCACAAAAGTTAGATGCAGTTAAGGAGGCTTTAGTTGCGCAAGGCATAACTGGTATGACCGTTTCAGAAGCCAAAGGTTTCGGACGACAACTTGGCCTTACTGAGGTTTACCGTGGAACCCAATACAAGGTTGATCTAATACCGAAAATAAGATTGGAAGTATTAGTTAGTTCTAAGGTTGCAGATAAAGCAATAGAAATTATTGTCAATGCTGCCCGAACCGGAAGTATTGGCGATGGCAAAGTATGGGCAACAGCTGTTGATTCAGTGACTCGGGTTCGAACTGGTGAAAGTGGTGAAGAAGCAATCTAAATAAATTGTAAGATGCTTCCATGTTTGAAGCGCTAGGCCAGAGATTTACATCATTATTTTCTGGCCTGCGCGGCAAAGTTTCGCAGGCGCAGTTAGTTGAATTTTCATCAGATATAAAAAATGCCCTTCTTGACTCAGATGTCGCACTTGTAGTTGCTGATAGATTCTCAAAACAGGTTCTTGAGGAATTTAACAATCAAACAGAATTAATAAATAAAAGCACTAATCCATCCCAAAAAATCTTTGAAATTGTCAACCTTCAGTTAACTCAAATATTAGGTGGATCAGAACGCAGGCTTAAGTATGCAAAAGTTGCACCAACCATAATTTTGTTAACAGGTTTGCAAGGCGCGGGCAAAACTTCACTTGCTGGCAAACTAGCCAACTACTTAAAGTTACAAGGCAACACACCTGTATTAGTCGCGGCAGATTTACAAAGGCCTAACGCGGTTAATCAACTTCAAGTATTAGGTGAATCAACCAAAATTCCAGTCTTTGCACCTGAGCCTGGCAACGGTGTTGGCGATCCCATCTCAGTTGCAAAAGCAGGAGTCAAGTTTGCAAAAGAAAAGTTACATAATTTTGTAATTATTGATACAGCTGGAAGAACTGGTGTTGATCAAGAATTGATGAATCAGATCACAAATATTCGAGATGCTGTTACACCAGATGAAATTTTCTTTGTAATTGATGCCATGACTGGACAAGACGCAGCAGTGACGGCGAAAGCATTTGCCGATGGCGTCGGCTTTGATGCAGTGGTCTTAACCAAATTAGATGGTGATGCTAGAGGTGGCGCAGCTCTGTCAATTGTTGAAATTACCGGAAAGCCAATTATTTTTGCATCCACTGGTGAAAAAATTGCAGATTTTGATCTCTTTTTTCCAGATCGTATGGCTTCGAGAATTTTGGGAATGGGAGATGTTGCTTCTTTAGCTGAGCAAGCCAAGCGGGCGATGCCGGAAGAAACTTCCAAAAAACTAGAGGATAAATTTGTTAAGGGTGAAGATTTTACATTCGAGGACTTCCTTTCTCAGTTGGAAGCAATGAAAAATATGGGCAGCATGAGCAAGTTAATGGGTTTGCTACCAGGAGCAGCTGGCATGAAGAAGCAGATTGAAAACTTTGATGAGTCAGAATTGGTTAGGACTAGAGCAATAATTCAATCAATGACTCCAATGGAGCGAAATGATCCAAAGGTTTTAAATGGTTCTAGAAGATCACGAATAGCACGCGGCAGTGGTCGAGCGGTCTCCGAGATTAACTCCTTGGTTGAGCGATTTTCTCAAGCCCAAAAAATGATGAAGCAAATGCGTGGTGGCAACATGCCAGCTGGATTACCAAATATTGGGTCGATGCCAAAGCCACAACAATCAAACAACATCCCAAAGAAGAAATCACGATCTGGAAATCCCGCTAAGCGGGCATTGGAAGAGGGTATTTAGGCCAATTTGGGTTTATCCCATCCTGCTGGCAAGATTAGCCTTCTGCTAACGGGACCCTCTAACCCATAGCAATATTTATCCGCAAGGTTAGATCTGGATGTAAACGCCCCCGCTGTTTACGAAAGAAAAAGCCGAATAATTTTCTATAGGGAGTTTTGTGTCAGTAAAGATTAAGTTAATGCGTCTTGGAAAGATCCGCACACCACATTTTCGTATTGTGATTGCAGATTCTCGTTCAGCTAGAAATTCAAAAGCAATTGAAGAGATTGGCCGCTACTCACCAGCGGCTGAGCCATCTCTAATTGAAGTTAACTCAGAGCGGGTTCAATATTGGTTAGGCGTTGGTGCACAGCCAACTGAAGCGGTAACTGCACTTCTTAAAATTACTGGTGATTACCAAAAGGCTCATGGCTTACCAGGTAGTGAAGGATCACTTAAACCACAACCAGTAAAAATTGATAAGCGAGTTGCTTATGAAGCAGCTGTTAAAGAGGCAATGAATGAGCCAGCAGATGGCGCAACAACCTTAAAGAAGAAAGCTGCAGAGAAATTGGCAGCAAAGGCTGCTCCAGTAGTTGAAGAGGCACCTGTTGCACAAGAGGCGCCAAATTCACAAGAGGCACCTGCTACAGAAGTGGTTGAAGTAGTAGCGCCAGTTGCCGAAGCACCAGCAGAAGTTATTGCCGAAGCGGTTGCTGAAGAAACTCCACAAGCTTAAGCAAAGAAAAACTAATGCCTAAGAAGGGTTCGTTCCTTCGCGAACTACCTGTCATTGTTGTTTCTGCCTTAATTGTTTCAATTCTGGTCAAAACCTTTTTGTTGCATTTTTTCTATATTCCTTCCGGATCAATGGAAAACACACTTCAAGTAGGTGACCGGATTGCGGTTAATAAATTCGGAGCCCTGTTTAGCGAAATCAAACGAGGCGAAGTGGTGGTATTTGGCGATCCTGATAAGTGGTTAGGTCAGGTATCAGAATCTAGCGACCCAAAGCCAATTGCAATGATTAAAACTGGTTTGATCGCTGTTGGTGTATTACCTGATCCGGCGAAACAGTACTTAATCAAACGAGTAATTGGTGTTGGCGGCGACAACGTAACCTGTTGCGATTCTGATGGAAAAGTACAAGTAAATGGAGTGGCAATTACTGAGCCATATATATATGCCGGCGATAAGCCAAGTGATACTAAGTTCAATGTTGATGTACCGGCGGGCTTTATTTGGGTAATGGGAGATCATAGATCTGCAAGTACTGATTCAAGATATCAACCAGATAGCGCTAATAATGGATTGGTGCCACTAAGTAAAGTAGTGGGTCGAGCCACGTTCATAATCTGGCCATTTGGAAATATTGCAGTACTTGAAAAAGGTGAAGATTTAAAAAAGATTCCAGTCAAAGCTAAATCTTAGTTTTATGATTGAGCAAACCCTGCTTAAGGCTGGACTTAAAAACATAGCAGGCGTTGATGAAGCCGGCCGAGGACCTTGTGCTGGCCCCTTAGTTGTTGCGGCAGTAATTTTAAAAGATCCACTTTCACCTGCACTTAGTGAAGTAAAAGACTCAAAAGAACTTACCGAATCTAAGCGGGAACAACTCTTTGATGTAGTAACTAACAATTCTATTTCTTACTCAATAATTGAAATCACTCCACAAGAAATCGATAAGCTCGGACTACATAAATGCAATATTGAGGGTATGCGTCGGGCAGTAAATGGGTTAAAAATTTCACCGGAGTATGTATTAACTGATGGGTATGCAATTCCTGGGCTTACCACTCCAAATCTTTCTGTTTGGAAAGGTGACCAAGTAGCAATATCTATAAGTGCTGCCTCAATCTTGGCAAAGGTATATCGAGATCGAATAATGATTGATCTGGATAAAATCTATCCAAATTATGGTTTGGCAAGTCACAAAGGGTATATAACAACGCTACATACCGAAGCTATAAAGAAGTATGGAGTGCTCCCCATACACAGAAAATCATTTGCAAATATTGCAGCCTTTATTAATTAATAACAATTCACAAAATAGATTTAAAGCCTTAATCAGTGATCGAACTTTGCTAAATTTGCAAAATGTTAGATGAAAAAACAGCCAAATTAATCTTATTCTCTGCAGTAGATCCAGTTGATATTTTCTGGCAAGGGGAGGTTTTAAGAAATGGAGCTGTTAACACCTACCAAAAAATAATAAAAGATTCTTCATATCTGAAGATTTCAGATTTCCCTCAGATCAGAAATAGAGTTTTAAATGCAAATGTTGAGTATCTTAAATCTGAGATTATCGCTGCGAATGCTCAGTTTATTAGTAGTGAGGATTTTGATTGGCCCGTTTCTTGTCAAGATCTTTCAGCTCCGCCAATTGGATTAATAATTAAAGGCAATCGTGCGTTACTAACTCAACTTAGTAAATCAATATCAATTGTTGGAAGTCGCAGGCCCACAAAT
>JBEAVA010000182.1:0-2532 GCA_041161165.1 Actinomycetota bacterium | reverse complement strand
CCACCATTAGTTGCGGTAAAGACATAATTTTTATTATCGCTACTAATCGCTGCCATTGCTAACAAGTTGTCACCTTTTCTAAACTTCATACCAATCACACCAGTTGCTCCTCTTCCCATCGGGCGAAGAGTTTCATCATTAGCAGAAAACCTAAGTGACATTCCCATCTTTGAAACTAATAACAACTCCTCTTTTTCACTTACTAAAGTTGCAGAGACCACCTCATCATTTGTTTTTAGCGAGACAGCAATTAAGCCACCACTTCTAGGTGAGTCATACTCAACCAGTGGCGTCTTCTTAACAATGCCGGCTTTGGTAGCGATCACTAAATAAGGTTGTGTTTGATAATCTTCAATTGCAATTACCTGCGCAATAGTTTCATCAGGTTTAAATGCTAAAAGGTTAGCAACATGTTGTCCTCTAGCATCACGGCCAGCATCTGGTAATTCATGAACCTTGGCCCGATATACCCGGCCCTTATTTGTGAAGAACAACAACCAGTTATGAGTGCTTGCAGTAAAGAAATGCTCAACCACATCATCTGTTTTTAACGCTGCACCTTTAACACCTTTACCGCCACGCTTTTGCGCACGATAGGCATCTGCCTTTGTTCTCTTTGAATATCCACCCTTGGTAATAGTTACCACTACATCTTGATCTGGGATTAGATCCTCAACTGACAAATCACTATCTCCAGCAATAATTTGGGTGCGCCTGTCATTGCCATACTTACTGCCCACCTCAGTTAGCTCATCTTTGATTATTAACCGCTGTTTTTCTGGGCTATCTAGGATGATTTTTAACTCTTTGATATCAGCCATTAACTCATCATGTTCATCAATGATCTTTTGTCGCTCAAGGGCTGCAATTCTTCTTAGTTGCATATCTAAGATTGCATTTGCCTGCAGCTCATCTACCTCAAGTAATTTCATTAATCCAGTACGTGCTTCCTCTGGCGTCTTACTTGCTCTAATTAATGCAATTACCGCATCCAATGCGTCCAGCGCTTTTAGGTAACCTTTTAATATGTGAGCTCTTTTTTCCCGCTCAACCAATCGATACTTGCTTCGTCTAACAATTACCTCAACTTGATGTTCTATGTAATAACGGATGAACTCATCAAGGCGTAAGGTTCTTGGAACACCATCTACTAATGCCAACATATTGGCGCCAAATGAATCCTGTAATTGGGTGTGTTTATATAGATTATTCAAAACTACCTTTGCAACCGCATCATTTCGAAGCACAATTACTAAGCGTTGACCTAACCGCTCATTTCCCTCATCCCTAACATCTGCAATTCCTTTAATGCGACCATCTTTAACAAGCTCTGCAATTTTTAACGCTAAGTTATCTGGGTTTACCTGGTATGGAAGTTCGGTAACAACCAGACATGTGCGCTTATTAATCTCCTCAACCTCAACAACTGCTCGCATAATGATTGAGCCGCGGCCAGTTTTGTAAGCATCCTCAATTCCACCTCTGCCAACAATTAAAGCTTTGGTTGGAAAATCTGGGCCTTTAACAATTGTCATTAACTTTGCTAGGAGTTTTTCAGATTCCATCTCTGGATTCTGGATTTTCTAAAGCAAAACAAGTTGCCTCAATAACTTCATTTAAATTATGTGGTGGGATGTTAGTTGCCATACCAACTGCAATGCCGGCAGAGCCATTAACTAATAGGTTTGGAAAGCGAGATGGTAAAACCGTTGGCTCTTGTGATCTGCCATCATAATTTGGAATGAAATCAACTGTTTCTTCATCAATATCTCGCATCATCTCCATTGCAAGAGGGGCCAGGCGAGCTTCGGTATAACGCATTGCTGCTGCTGGATCATTACCAGGGGAGCCAAAATTTCCATTTCCGTCAATTAATGGATAACGAAGTGACCAGAATTGAGCAAGACGAACTACTGCGTCATAAATAGCAGTATCACCATGTGGGTGGTAATTACCCATTACATCTCCAACAATTCGAGATGATTTGTAATAACCCTTATCAGGGCGATACCCCGCGTCATACATTGCATATAAAACTCGGCGGTGTACTGGCTTTAAACCATCTCTAATATCAGGAAGTGCTCGGCCAACAATTACGCTCATTGCGTAATCTAGGTATGACCTAGCCATCTCAACTTGTAGATCTACTGACTCTTGTCGATCTCTACCGTGTTCACCTTCATGATCTGTAAATGTTTTATCCATAATTAAATATCCAAGAATCTAACATCTTTAGCATTTCGTTGAATAAATGATCTGCGAAGTTCAACATCTTCACCCATTAAGACTGAGAACAAATCATCAGCTGCAGCTGCATCCTCTAGCGTCACCTTAATTAAAACTCTAGTTGCTGGATCCATAGTGGTATCCCACAGCTCTTTAGCTGGCATCTCACCTAATCCTTTAAATCGTTGAATACCATCATCTTTTGGTAGGCGCTTACCGTTTTCTATTCCCATTTGAATAAAACCATCGCGCTCTTTATCACTGAAGGCATACTGCACCGGCTCTTTTCCACCCCACTTTAATTTA
>JBEAVA010000073.1:0-4014 GCA_041161165.1 Actinomycetota bacterium | reverse complement strand
AATAACGGTACCTTTGGCACACTCCTTGGTGCCTCATCAATTGGCTCAATCATTATGTTGTTAATTGGTGGCCAGATTGTTCATGCCATTGGCGCCAAGAGAGCGCTGCAGATTGGCTCAACTGGGGTGGCAGTTATGTTCACCGCTTTAGTGCACACCAGATCACCGATTTTATTTTTATTTTTAAATATCTTGGCAGGTGCTTCAATCTCGATTTATCACATTGCATCAAGTGGTCACTCACTTCACCGCCAAGATGAGGTGGGTGATGTAATCGTGCCAAAGTTGCATGGCGCCTGGGCTGTTGGGGCAATGAGCACAGCTGCTATTGCATTTTTAATATCTAATTATCTTTCAATCACCTGGCATATCACTACCTTGATGATTGTGGTTTGGCTGATTACTCAATTTAGTATCGCCAAGTTATCAAATACATTTCCAGCAAATCCAGCAGCAGATGATGATTATCAAGCTGGTTCATTAAAGCAATTTAAGTTTAAAGTTAATTGGTTTTTAAGTTTAGGTTTTTTCTGCGCCTCAATTATGGAGTTCACCATCGCAGATTGGGCAACCTTATTTGGTAAAGAGGAGCTAAATATGAGTGCCTCAATTGCCACACTCTGTTATTTAGTTTATTTAATTGGTTTGATCATTGGCAGATTTTCAATTGGCTGGGCTTTAAATCATCAATCAGAAAGATTTTGGATTAAAGCAGGTGGTGCCGTTGGGGGTGCTGGATTTATCTCGATGATCCTACTTTCCGCACTTTTAGTGGATAGTAATAAAACGCTTGCTTATCTAATTGCCTTTCTTGGATTTTTCTTAGCTGGTTTAGGATCATCGGCTCTTGCGCCAATCTTTTTTTCTATTGCTGGCCGGCTTTCAAATGGTAGAAATGCAATTGCAGTTGCGCAGCTAAGTTTTGTTAATACTTTTATAATCTTTATTTCAAAAACTATTTTGGCTTGGATTGTTGAGTTAACCTCGATAACTACTGCATTACTTTTCGCATCTGCGTTGATGTTAGCTCTGCTCTACTTTGGAAAAGTCGGATCCGCTGTACGCACCGGTAGGTTGTGAGAAGGCCTAGAGCTTGCCTAGTTAGCGAGTAACAAAACTGTTATCTACGCCTAAAATTTCAATCCCAAATGGCAATTTTTAAGCCCACATTATGAGATTCACAGCATAATCCAACTAGTCAAAATCACCCCAAACCTCTACCCTTGCCCAACAACATTATGGACATAAGTCTGTGGTGTCGAAAACCTAGGAAAGGTATACCTCTTAATGAAGAAAAATCCTGCAAAGGTAGCGATTGTTGCTCTTGCAGCTGCAGCTGTTAGCTTGACACTAGTATCAAGCTCATCATCTGCTGCTACAACTCTGTATATTTCTTCAGATCTTCCAAAACAAGGTGGATCTGCTGATCAGAGCGCATCAACAAACAAAGCTATCCGTCTGTTACTAAAGCAGATGAATAACAAAGCTGGTAAGTTCACAATCAAGTTCCGCGAGTATGACAACTCAACAGCCGCTAAAGGCTCATGGGATGATGCTCAATGTGCAAAGAACGCACAAGCACACGTTGCAGCTCGTGACGAAGTTGCGGTAATGGGTACATATAACTCAGGTTGCGCAAAGATTATTGTGCCAATCTTGAACCAAGATCCTAAGGGTCCAATGGTGATGGTATCTAACGCAAACACAAACCCAGGTCTTACAAAGGCATGGGATGCAGGCGAGCCTGCTAAGTATTACCCAACCGGAAAGCGCAACTACTACCGTGTTGTAACAACTGATGATAACCAAGGTGCAGCAGCTGCACAGTTCGCTAAAGAACAAGGTGTTAAGAAGGTTTACGTTCTTAACGATCGTCAAACATACGGACAAGGTGTTGCTCGCTCATTCACTACAAATGCTAAGAAACTAGGACTAACAGTTCTTTCTTCTGGTGATGCTGGTGAAGGCTGGGATGACAAGGCTTCAAACTACGAAGCACTATTTACAAAGATCAAGGCACTTTCACCTGACATGGTTTATGTTGGCGGAATCTTTGATCTAAACGGCGGACAATTAGTTAAGGACAAGGTTAAGTACCTTGGTTCTAACACTGCTGTTAAGTTTATGATGCCAGACGGCTTCACTGGATACCCTGACTTCTTGGCTCTGCCAGAAGCAGCTGGTGCCTACCTTTCATTTACTGGTCTTTCAATTGATCAGTTCCCTAAGGGTGGAGTAGCAGAACAATTCCAGGATGAATACCTACTAACTTACGGTGAGCCACCAACCAGCTCATTCTCTGTTTATGGTGCAGCAGCTGCTCAAGTAATCCTTGATGCAATCTCTCGCTCAAACGGAACACGTAAGGACATCTTCGAGAAGATGAAGACAGTAAACATCCCTGCTAGCAAGTCTGTAGTAGGAACTGCCCTTAAGTTCGATAAGAATGGTGATATCTTGTCAAGAGACATCACAATCTTGATCGTTAAGGATAAGACTGAGACCTTCGTAAAGAAGATCACAGTTAAGTAATACCAGTTATATAAGGTATAGATTTGGGTGGTTGCCCTTGGGCAACCACCCAAATTATTACTATTTTTCAGAGTCAAACCATTACGCAATAGCGAAAATCTGTTGTATCTTTCAACCTAAGTTTTAAGCGGTAGGTCCCCAAGTGGGATAGATGTAAAGGAATGGAGTTACCTTGGCCAAAGCAGTTGAGGCAAAGAAATTTAGCGGCACTCCAGGGCAGATTCGCCAGCAACGGGTTGAACGAATTGGTGCCATTGTAATTAGTGCACTATTTGCCATCTGGATGTTGGCAAACTTAATTAAAGCGCCGGAGCAGTTTGCTCAGGTTGCTATCTCAGGATTACGAAATGGCTTGATCTACGCATTGATCGCCCTTGGTTACACACTTGTTTATGGAATTATTGAATTAATTAACTTTGCGCACGGTGACCTCTTCATGCTTAGCGCAGTTTTCTCTTCCTTCTTTATCACTTATTGGATGGGCGCCGATGAGTCCAATGGTTATGGCTGGTTAGCTTTTGGATTGTGTTTAATAGCGGTGATGGTCTTTGGCGCAGTGATTAACGTTCTGATTGAACGACTGGCATATCGAAGATTGAGACATGCACCTCGTCTTGCACCACTCATTACAGCAGTTGGTATGTCGTTCTTACTTAACTTCATCGGCTTAAAATGGAATG
This sequence comes from Actinomycetota bacterium, assembly GCA_041161165.1. Taxonomy (GTDB): domain Bacteria; phylum Actinomycetota; class Actinomycetes; order Nanopelagicales; family Nanopelagicaceae; genus Nanopelagicus. The sequence continues at coordinate 802 of JBEAVA010000073.1, read as the reverse complement.
GTTCAACCCCTCGTCAGTGGCCAACAGTTATTCCAAGTGGCGATATCAATATTGGCGAAGTTCGAATTAGCATGATTACTGTTTGGTTATTCCTAGTCGGATTCCCACTATTGCTTGCTCTCAACTACTTGGTAACAAATACCAAACAAGGTAAGGCAATGCGCGCAACCTCTCAAGATCGCGATGCCTCAACACTTATGGGAATTAATGTTAATAAGACAATTGCCTTCACCTTTGCACTAGGTGGTGCAATGGCTGGAGCTGCTGGACTTCTGTACCAGCAATCAATTGGAACAACTAGCTACAACCTAGGCTTCCAACTTGGCTTAATTGCATTTACATCCGCTGTTCTTGGTGGAATTGGAAACCTATGGGGCGCGGTTGTTGGAGGTTTATTAATTGGATTGATCCAAGGATTAAATGATGGTCTACCTATCGCATTTGGTCAGGCATGGTCACAATCTGTGGTCTTTACTATTTTGATTATCATCTTGGTCTTTAAGCCAGCCGGGCTTTTGGGCAAAGTAACAACGGAAAAGGTCTAAGCACATGGCAAAAGCTTCAGTAGCCACTAATGTCACCAAATCAAACCGTAATTGGATTCGTGGTTACACCATCGCTGGCATTGCCTTGTTTATCACCTACCAGTTTTTACTTCCATGGGATGGCTTGCCATCTGGTATTTATCAGACGGTAAACCAGTGGATGCCACCATCTGCAGTTAATGAATCACTTGTTTACGTGATTATGGCTTTGGGATTAAATATTGTGGTTGGTTACGCAGGTCTACTAGATCTTGGAT
>JBEAVA010000021.1:0-14716 GCA_041161165.1 Actinomycetota bacterium | reverse complement strand
ACAAAAGCCGCAAAGGTTGAAATTGTAGATAAATTTAAAACCCGAACAGCTGACGATAATATCTGCCGTTAATATTCGACCTCTTAGATAGGCTCCTTCCATGGCATTAAAGCTTTCAGTAATAGGCACCGGATATTTGGGTGCTACACATGCTGCCTGCATGGCCAGCTTGAGCTTTGAAGTAATTGGTTTTGATACTGAAGCAAGCAAAATCGATTTATTAAGCAAAGGCAAAGTTCCATTTTATGAACCTGAATTAGAAGAATTGCTATCGGATCAAATTAAATCCGGTCGCCTAACCTTTACAAATAATGTTGCAGATCTGGCAGATGCCGATGTTCACTTCATTTGCGTGGGAACTCCTCAGATTAAAAATGGAAATGCTGCTGATCTAACCTTTGTAAATTCAGCGTTAGAATCGATTGCAAAACATGTGAAGCCAGGCGGCTTAGTAGTAGGTAAATCAACAGTTCCAGTTGGTACAGCAACAAAGTTAAGAAATAGATTATTGGAGCTAAATCCGAAGGCTGATCTTGCCTGGAATCCTGAATTCTTACGCGAAGGTTTTGCAGTTGAAGACACCTTAAGACCAAATCGATTGGTAGTAGGTGTAGAAAACGACAGTGCTGAACAGTTATTAAAAGAAGTTTATGCAACTAATCTTAAGGATAAAACTCCATGGGTTAGAGCTGATCTTCCAACTGCAGAGTTAGTAAAGGTTGCTGCTAATTCTTTCCTAGCAACAAAAATTTCCTTCATCAACGCTATGGCTGAAATATGTGAAGCTGCCGGCGGTGATGTCACCGTGCTTGCGTGCTTGCAAAAGCTATTGGTTACGACCCAAGAATTGGAAGCCGATTCTTGCAAGCTGGAATCGGCTTTGGTGGAGGCTGTCTACCAAAAGATATCCGTGCATTTATGGCCAGGGCAGAGGAGCTAGGTGCTAGCCAAGCAGTTGAGTTTCTTAAAGAAATTGATGCAATCAACTTACGTGCCCGCCAGCGAATTATTGAATTAGTTCGTAAAGATTTATCAGATGATCTACAAGGTAAGAAGGTGGCAATTCTTGGTGCGGCATTTAAACCTGATAGCGATGATGTTCGCGACTCTCCAGCACTAGATATTGCTGCACAGATTCAAGCAGCTGGCGCAATTGTTACTGTCCATGACCCTAAAGCCATTGCTAACGCTCAAAAGCGCTTTCCTGCTCTGAATTTTGCAGGTGATGTGAATACAACTCTTAAAGATGCTGAAATAGTTCTGCATCTAACAGAGTGGAAGATCTATCGAGAAATTGACCCAGTCAAGGTTAAGTCAATCGTTAAAAATCCAATTGTGATAGATGGCAGAAATGCATTAGATCGTGAGCTTTGGCAATCTGCCGGCTGGAAATTTAGAGCTCTTGGCCGCAGCCATAATGAATGATTCAATAGATAAATTATTAGCTTTAAAAACTTGGGCAGTTGTTGGCTTAAGCAATAATTCTGAACGAGCCGCTTTTAGAGTTGCAAAGTTGTTAATCGAAAAAGGACACCAAGTAATTCCAGTTCATCCAAAGGCAGAAACTGTTCATGGAGAAAAAGGGTATGAGAAATTATCTGATATTCCTTTTCCAATTGATGTGGTAGATATCTTTGTTAACTCAGATTTAGCAGGTGAAGTTGTAGATAGTGCAATCGCAATAAATGCAAAGGGAGTTTGGCTGCAACTTGATGTAATTGATCAAAGCGCCTTTGATAGAGCAGAAAAAGCTGGACTTATTGCAGTCATGAATCGATGCCCGGCAATCGAATATGGAAAAAGAGTTTAGTTATTCAACAATTTTTCCACTGTAATACTGCTGTGCATGAATTATCTCTGTTAGTAGCTCCTCAAGATCATCACCGGCAACTCCAACCTGTTTAATCGATTGATCAAACTTAAGCCTTGGATTCCTGGCCATTAAATGTAAATAAGGCCGATAGTCATCGCTGTTTTGATCGGTTTCCAAGGAGCCTGTTACTACATATTTCGAAAGCAATTGCGTGCTGCCCAAAGGTAGATCAAGAATCGCGCGTAGGTTTTGTTCGTAAAAGCTAGTTACGGAGCCAATTTGATTCCAATAATTTGCCGTAGGTGTAATCCAGTTGATTCCAATTAATTTTTTATACTCGGCCGCATCAACTACCAATTCAAACCCTCCAACTAAACCAACCTCTGCGGCAAGTTTTAGAACTGAAATTTGGATTTCCTGTGCTATCTCATCACTTATTCCCGGAAGGGGGGTAATGCATAATTCATTTGTTAGCAAAGTAATCGGCCAGCTTGCTGCTTGTGCATGAGCAGATCTAGTTACTAATACCGAAAGCTGATCAGCTTCACCTGAATGAGAAGTTATCTTCGCTAGCTCATCAATAGTTTTAGATGAAGGATAAATTGGAATTCCAGATTTCTCCGCAGTTTTTATTGCCGAAATTGAGATGATTGCCGGATCTACATAAAGTAAATCGCACTCTTTAGCGAAATCAATTAACTCAGAGCCTGACATTTTCTTGCTCGAAGTTTTTAACCCAATACCCAATTTTGTAGCCTGCACTTGGTAGGCACTTTGACTCCACTCTTGTGCAATGAGTCCAAGAAACGGTGGTTTCATGTAATAAGGTTACCTGCATAATGGTTCAGATAATCCTCGCTTCAGCATCACCATCTCGACTTCGCCTTTTAGAAAGCGTTGGGATCACTCCCAAGGTTTTAGTTAGCGGGGTTAACGAAGAAACCTCTGAACTTGATTCACTTACTCCCTCAGAACTAGTTATTGCTCTAGCGATTCTAAAGGCACACACTGTTAAAGAGATTGCTCCTGCCGATTCGCTAATTATTGGATGTGATTCCACATTTGAGTTTGAAGGAAAATCACTTGGTAAACCAGGAAGCAAAGAAAATGCAATTGCTAGGTGCAAACAATTAAGTGGTAAGTCTGGATATCTTCACACTGGACATTGCGTGATTGATTTAAAAAATGGCATAGAGTTAAGTGAGAGATCAACTGCTAAAGTTCAATTTGCTCAAATGACTGATGCTGAGATTAATGATTATGTAGATTCAGGTGAACCATTAAATGTTGCAGGTGGCTTCACTTTGGATGGTTTAAGTGCTCCATTTATTACAAATATTGAGGGTGACCCGAGCGGAATTATTGGCTTATCACTACCTTTATTAAGAAAGATGGTTATCTCATTAGGGTATAGCTGGCCTGACTTAAAAAATAAGTAAGTATTTAGGATAAGTTTGCCTTATGAAGAAGTTATATAAAGACCCAATTGGCACAGCTGAAAAAGCGGCCAAAGCCATTGCAAAGATAACTGGAAAAGCCAAGCATGATGTTGCGCTAGTCATGGGATCAGGTTGGATTTCAGCCGCAGATGCACTTGGTACACCCACTCATGAATTTCTGGTAACTGAATTACCTGGCTTTCCAGCGCCAACCGTTGCAGGCCATGGCGGAAAGTTGCGTTCTTATAAATTATCAAATGGTTCAAACGCTTTAGTTTTCTTAGGTCGTACCCACTTTTATGAAGGATTAGGTATGGAACCGGTAGCACATGCAGTCAGAACTGCTGTTAAAGCAGGCTGTAAAAATATTGTACTTACTAATGCTTGCGGAGGAATTAATACAGATTACAAAGTAGGGCAGCCGGTATTAATCAGAGACCACATCTCACTTACTGCTGCTTCACCATTAATTGGCGCAGATTTTGTTGACCTTACTGATTTATACAGTAAAAGATTAAGGAAGATTGTTAAGGAGGAAGATTCCTCATTAGCTGAAGGTGTCTATGTCCACTGGCGCGGGCCTTCTTATGAAACACCTGCTGAAATTAAAATGATGAGAAGTATGGGGGCGGATCTGGTTGGAATGTCTACTGTTCCGGAGGCAATTGCTGCACACGCACTTGGTGCAGAAATTCTTGCAATCTCATTAGTGACAAATGCTGCTGCTGGTGTAACTGGTGAAAAACTAAATCATGCGGAGGTTATTGCTGCTGGTAAAGCTGCTGCTGACCGAATGGGAAATCTTCTAGCGAAGGTTTTGCCTAAGTTGTGATCTCAGATCAGTTAAGAAGTGAAGTTTTAGATTGGATTGAAAATGATCCAGATGTAAATACAGCTAACCAATTAAAACATTGGCTTAAAGAGGGAAACCAAACAGAGTTAGAAAAATGCTTTGCTGGTTTCTTGCAATTTGGTACAGCTGGAATGCGTGGCCCAGTAGGCCCTGGTCCTTCCTGCATGAATCGAGCTGTTGTAAGTAGAACAGCTACTGGAATTCTTGCATTTATGAAGAAAAATAATTTAAGTTCAGTTGTAATTGGCCGCGATGCTCGACATGGATCAGATGCATTTGCAAAGGACAGCGCCGAGATATTTGCCGGTGGTGGTATGAAAACTTATGTGTTGCCAAGAGTTCTTCCCACTCCAGTTCTGGCTTTTGCGCTGAAAAACATTAAAGCTGATGTTGGAATTATGGTTACAGCAAGTCATAACCCGGCAAATGACAACGGATACAAGGTTTATTTGGGTGGCAAATTTGATGGAGTTAATTACCAAGGCTCGCAGATAATTTCTCCCATTGATTTTCAAATTTCGGAATTAATTGAAAAAGCTGAAAAACAACCAGTAAGAGCTAGTAACTATGAAATTGTTGATGAATCTGTAATTGATCAATATGTTTTAGAGGTTGCAAAGTTGGCCACCAAGCCCAATAGTTTAAAAGTCATATACACACCACTGCATGGGGTGGGGGCTGAAACATTTATTAAGGTTTTTGAACAATCTGGATTTAGATCTCCAATTGTTGTGAAAGAACAAGTAAAACCAGATCCCGATTTCCCTACTACAGCATTTCCTAATCCTGAGGAAGCCGGAGCCATCGATATGGCACTTGCATATGCCAAGGAAAATGATGCAGATTTAGTAATTGCTAATGACCCAGATGCTGATCGATGCGCAGTTGCAATTAATGATCCAGCAAATGGTTGGCGAATGTTACGAGGGGACGAAGTAGGCGTCCTACTTGGTCACTATTTAATTAGTAAGAATTCAGTAAATGGACTTCGAATTGCTAATTCCTTAGTTTCATCATCACTACTTGGAAAAATTGCTGCTAAGAGTGGATTGGAATTCAAAGAAACTTTGACGGGATTTAAATGGATTTCTAAAGTCGAGAACCTTTTATTTGGTTATGAAGAGGCACTTGGTTACTGCGTTGATGCGGCAAACGTGAATGATAAGGATGGAATCAGCGCTGCTGTCGTAATTGTTACGATGGTTGCAGAATTAAAGGAAAGAGGCATATCGTTAAATGAGTATCTAGAAAAAATTGGCCATGAGTACGGCTTTCATTTAACTGATCAGATATCACTACGATTTTCCGATCTTAAGCAAATAGATCGATTGTTAAAAAAAGTAATTGATCAACCACCTACGGTCTTATCAGGTCACGCCTTGGTATCTAAGGAGAATTTAAGTCAATCAAATTTAATGCCAACCCCTGGAATTAGATTGAAATATGAAAATGATATTCGAGTAATTATTAGACCTAGTGGAACTGAACCTAAACTGAAATGCTATATAGAGGTGGTCGCTGCTAGTAAAAATGGGGCAGAATCTCGAATATCGCAAATAAAGCAGGCATTGACTAAAGTACTCACATGATTATTGATGGAAGCGAAAAATCGCTTCGAAAGTTTCTGTCAGATCTACCTCCTGTAGATCAAGTTGGAGCAGAAGCAAGAGCAGCAATGTTGGCTACGCGAAGTATTAAAACTACTAGTAAAGCATGGGCCATTGATATGGCAATAAGCATGGTTGATCTAACCACCCTCGAAGGAGCAGATACTCCCGGCAAGGTTAAATCCCTTTGCGCCAAAGCTGTTAGACCAGATCCATCTGATTTAACTGTTCCATCAGTAGGTGCAATTTGTGTCTACAACGATATGGTCAAAATTGCGCGCACTGAATTAGACCGAATCGGCGGTAAATCTCTGCCAGTTGCAGCGGTTGCAACAGCATTTCCATCTGGTCGAGCATCTCTTGCTGTTAAGAAGATTGATACACAAGATGCAATAGATGCTGGTGCTAATGAAATCGATATGGTCATAGATCGTGGTGCTTTTCTATCAGGCAGAATTTATGATGTCTTTGAAGAAATTAGAGTTATTAAAGAAATCTGTGGGAAAAAAGCGCATCTTAAAGTTATTCTAGAAACAGGTGAATTAGTAACTTATGACAATGTAAGGAAAGCTTCATACCTTGCGATGATAGCTGGCGCTGATTTCATTAAAACTAGCACTGGAAAAGTTGCACCAGCGGCTACCGCTCCAGTTGTTTTAGTAATGCTTGAGGCAGTTCGTGATTACTTCAGTTTAACTGGTGAAAAAATTGGCGTGAAACCTGCCGGTGGAATTCGTACAACCAAAGATGCGATCAAACAATTGGTGCTTGTAAAGGAGACTGCTGGCGAGCAGTGGCTAACGCCAGAGCTATTTAGGATTGGCGCAAGCGCCTTGCTAAATGATTTACTGATGCAGCGAATGAAGCTACGTACTGGGCACTACGCTAGTGCCAACTACGTAACTGTAGATTAGGAGCGTTATGAGCGATTTTGAGTACGCAAACGCACCTGAGTCGAAGGCTATTGCAAATATTGCACCAAACTACGGCTTGTTTATCGGCGGTAAGTTTGTAGATCCTAAAAAAGGTAAGAGTTTTAGCACGATTAATCCAGCAACTGAAGAGTTGTTATCAAAGGTTGGTTATGGCGATAAATCTGATATCGATCTAGCAGTAAGAAGCGCAAGAGCTGCCTACACAAAAATATGGTCAAAAATGCCAGCCAAGGAACGCGGTAAGTATCTCTACCGAATCGCTCGCATCATGCAAGAGCGGGCTCGAGAGTTTGCAGTGGTTGAGACTTTAGATAATGGCAAGCCGATTAGGGAATCCAGAGACACAGATATTCCGCTTGCTGCTGCACATTTTTTCTATCATGCAGGCTGGGCAGACAAACTGGAATATGCCGGTTTTGGAAGTAAGCCAAAACCACTTGGCGTAGTTGGTCAGATAATTCCTTGGAACTTCCCGTTATTAATGCTTGCTTGGAAAATTGCACCAGCACTTGCTGCTGGAAATACAGTTGTATTAAAGCCAGCTGAAACAACACCACTCACCGCACTTTTATTTGCAGAAGTTTGCCAACAAGCAGGACTTCCTGATGGTGTAGTAAATATTGTTACAGGTGATGGAATTACTGGAGCTGCTTTAGTTAACCACCCAGATATAAATAAGGTTGCATTTACTGGCTCGACAGAGGTTGGAAAGGCAATTGCTAGATCAATATCGGCAACTAAGAAGAGTGCCACATTAGAACTTGGTGGTAAGGCTGCCAACTTAGTATTTGAAGATGCTGCAATTGATGAAGCGGTTGAAGGAATTATTAATGGTATTTTCTTTAATCAGGGCCATGTTTGCTGCGCTGGTTCGCGTTTAATCATTCAAGAAAATGTTGCTGATGAAGTATTGGAAAAACTTAAAAAACGCATGAGCCTGATTCGAGTTGGCGATCCGATGGATAAGAACACAGACTTGGGTGCAATTAACTCAAAAGAACAGCTAAATAAAATTGAGGAGATCTCTAAAACTGGTGATGCTGAGGGTGCCAATAGATGGTCACCGGATGTAAAACTTCCAACAAAAGGATTCTGGTACCCACCAACTATTTTCACAGGTGTTACGCAATCACATCGAATTGCCAGGGAAGAGATATTTGGTCCAGTTTTATCAGTGCTTACATTTAGAACACCGTCTGAGGCAATCGAGAAAGCCAACAACACAATGTACGGATTATCGGCGGGAATCTGGAGCGATAAGGGTGCAAAGGTTTTATGGGCTGCTAAGCAATTAAAGGCTGGCGTAATTTGGAGTAACACATTTAATAAATTTGATCCTGCCAGCCCATTTGGCGGATACAAAGAGTCGGGTTGGGGTCGTGAAGGTGGACGTCATGGTTTAGCAGGTTATTTAGCCTCTGATGCGAAGGTGAATAAATGAGCTCACTAGATGTAAACAAAACTTATAAATTATTTATTGGTGGAGCTTTTCCACGAAGTGAGTCCGGTCGAGTCTATGAAATTAAAGGCGCGAATAAAAAATTCTTGGCTAATCCTGCCCTGGCATCTAGAAAAGATTTAAGGGATGCTGTCGTTGCTGCTAAATCTGCCCAATCAGGTTGGGCAAATGCAACCGCCTTTAATCGTGGCCAAATTCTTTATCGAATTGCAGAGATTATGCAGGGCAGAAGTGAACAGTTTGTTGAAGAGATCTGCGCCCTTGAGGGTATAACGACAAAGGCGGCGAAACTTCAAGTAGTAGAAGCGATTGATACTTGGGTTTGGTACTCCGGTTGGTGTGACAAGTTATCTTCAGTTTCTGGATCACAAAATCAAGTTTCTGGACCGTTTGCCGAGGGCAAACCTTCTCTTCTTGGTGCAGTGCGCACACTTGCCCCAGCTCTTGCTGGTGGAAATTCAGCGATTTTAATTGCTAGTGAGTCATTTCCTCTACCAGCAATTACTTTGGGTGAAGTAATTGCAACAAGTGATGTTCCAGGTGGCGTGGTAAATATTCTTACTGGTAAAGCTTCTGAACTTTTGCCTTGGATTGGTTCTCATATGGAAATTGATGGCGTAGATGTGGCTGGCTTAAACAAGAAGCAGGAAGATGAGATTAAGTTAGTGGGGGCCGATAACTTAAAACGTATCTCTAGATTTGCGCCAGGTAACCATCCAGAGAGAATTTTGAGCTTCATGGAGCATAAAACTATTTGGCACCCGATCGGTATTTAACTACTCAGCTGATATTGCTGCGTAAGCAGGCTTTACTACCTTTTCTATAATTTCAAGTCTTTCCTCAAATGGGATAAATGAGCTTTTAAGTGCATTTACAGTTACTCGCTGTAAATCGGCAAACTTCCAGCCAAATGATTTAACACATTCAGACATCTCATTACTCATTGAGGTCCTGCTCATTAATCGATTATCAGTATTTAGAGTTACCCGAAAACGTAATTTGGCAAGCATGCCGATTGGATGATCAGAGTAAGTTTTTGCAGCACCAGTTTGAAGATTTGAGGTTGGGCAAAGCTCAAGTGGAATTCTGCGGTCGCGCACATATGAAGCAAGTGGGCCAAGCTTTGGCTTATCCCCGCTAAAATCAATGTCATCAATAATTCTTACGCCATGTCCAAGACGTTCTGCGCCACAGATTTGAATAGCCTCCCAGATTGATGGCAATCCATAAGCCTCACCAGCGTGGATTGTGAAATGAGCATTCTCTTTACGCAAATACTCAAAGGTTTCTAACTGGTTTGTTGGCGGAAAGCCATCTTCTGGTCCTGCAATATCAAATCCAACCACACCTTTATTTCGATACTTAACAACAGCTGCAGCTGCCTCTTGCGATCGATTATTTTGTCTCATACCGCAAAGTAATGATTCAACTCTTATTTTGTTACCTTCATGAGCTGCCTCTGCCATTCCTTGTTTAAAACCTTCAAGTGTTGCTTCAACAACTTGATCAAGTGTTAAGCCTTGTTCGGTAAACAACTCAGGAGCGCCTCGCACCTCTGCATAGACAACACCATCTCTTGCTAGATCAATTGCACACTCTCTTGAAACTCTAATGATCGCTTCTTTGCTCTGCATAACTGCAATTGTGTGGGAAAAAGTTTCAAGATAGCGTACTAGAGAGTGCGAATTACAGGATTCTTCAAACCAATCTGCAAGTTGTTTTGGATCATCAGTTGGTAACTTCTTGTAACCAATTTGCTGAGCAATTTCAATAATAGTTTCAGGGCGCAATCCACCATCTAAATGATCATGTAATAACGCTTTTGGTACACGTTTTATTTGATCACTTGTTGGTGTTTTATCTAACGACACTTACCCCTCAATTCTTTCAACAACCAATGGTAAACGCTTAACTTCGTCATCTTTACCACCAATTGAAAATCCACCAGTTAACGCATCTATGGCGCGTTCAAATCTTGCCACATCATCTGTATGTAGAGTTAAAATCGTTTGATCCTTTGTAACTAAATCCCCTGGTTTAGCATGAATTTCAACTCCCGCTCCAAGTTGTAAAACTTCACCTTGTTTTTGTCTACCTGCACCTAATCGCCATGCTGCAACGCCAACTTTCAATGCATCTAAAGTTAAAAGCTTTCCAGATGAAGTTGCCTTAATCTCCATTGTTTCTTTCGCAACTGGCAATGGCGCATCATTATCTCCGCCTTGCGCAGCAATCATTTTTCGCCAAACATCCATTGCCATGCCATTTTTAAGCGCTTCTTCCGGTGATACTTTAGGTTTTATACCCACCGCATCCAGCATCTCATTTGCCAACAAAAGAGTTAATTCGATGACATCACTTGGGCCACCGCCAGCTAACACCTCTAGTGTCTCCCTGATCTCAAGTGCATTTCCGGCAGTTAAGCCAAGTGGCACATCCATGGCAGTAACAAGTGCCCGAGTTTTCACACCGGCATTTTTTCCTAAATCAACCATTGTTCTGGCTAGTAATGCTGCATCCTTTGGATCGCTCATAAAGGCACCAGAACCAGTTTTAACATCTAGTACTAACGCACTTGTTCCTTCTGCAATTTTCTTACTCATAATTGAGGATGCAATTAATGGAATTGCTTGCACAGTTCCCGTCACATCACGCAGGGCATAAAGTTTCTTATCAGCTGGTGCTAATCCGGCACCTGCCGCGCAGATAACCGCGCCACACTCTTGAATTACTTTTAACATCTCTGCATTGGAAAGATTTGCTTTCCAGCCTTTAATAGATTCGAGCTTATCTAAAGTTCCTCCAGTATGACCTAAACCTCGACCGGAAAGTTGTGGCACTGCAGCACCACATGCTGCTACTAAAGGCGCCAGCGGCAAAGTTATTTTGTCGCCAACGCCACCCGTTGAATGCTTATCAACTGTTGGGCGGTCAAGCATTGACCAATTCATTTTTTCGCCACTTGCAATCATGGCTTCAGTCCATCTAGAAATTTCTCGATTATTCATTCCGTTAAGCAAAATTGCCATCAGCAGTGCAGACATTTGTTCGTCAGCTATAACACCTCGAGTGTAAGCGCTGATCGTCCAGTCGATTTGTTCGTTACTTAATTCAAGTCTGTCGCGCTTTGCTGAGATAATTTCAACTGCAGCAAATTTTTCACTCATTTAAGGTCCTCTGGACCAAACCCCCAAGGCAATAGATATGACAATGGTTTAGCGCCTTCAGGAGTCATAAACAACATTTCATTACCGCCATGTTCAAATAACAATTGTCGACAACGGCCACATGGCGATAGATACTCGCCTTTACCATCGACACAAACAACGGCAATTAATCTGCCACCACCTGTCGCGGTTAATGAAGAAATAAGCCCACACTCTGCGCAAAGGCCAACGCCATAACTTGCATTCTCACTGTTACAACCAACAACAATTCGCCCATCTGAAACTAATCCAGCAACGCCAACTTTAAAATTTGAGTAAGGGGCATAAGCTTACGCCAACTTTAAAATTTGAGTAAGGGGCATAAGCTTTTTGCATTACATCTTTTGCAGCTAAATGCAGTTGCTCCCAATTAATATCCATGGGCTAATTCTCCTACGAAAATAAACTATTTATTACCGCGAGAGTATGGGATTCCATCTGCTGCAGGCGCTCGAACGCGTCCCACCAAGCCAGAGACTGCAATGATGGTGGCAACATAAGGAATCATCAACATGAGTTCTGATGGTAGGGCTACGCCTGAGATTGAAAGATTACTTTGCAAGCTGTTAGCAAAGCCAAAAAATAGCGCTGCAATAAGTGCACCTCGTGGCGTCCATTTACCAAACACTAAACATGCCAGGGCAATGAATCCAGCCCCTGCCGTCATAGATTGAGAGAAAATTCCAACTGCGCCAATTGTAAATACTGCCCCACCGATACCAGCTACCAATCCAGCTAACATTACATTTTTAAACCTTAATTTATTAACATCAATTCCGACTGAATCAGCCGCAATTGGAAGTTCACCAACAGCTCTAGTGCGTAGACCCCAGCGTGATTTATGCAGGGCAACTTGAATCAAAATCACAATTGCATACATTATGTAAACAATTATTGTTTGATTAAATAATACTGGCCCAATAATTGGAATCTTAGACAGAATAGGTATAGGAATCGCTGAAAAACTTCCCGCGGCATTCCAAGTACTGTCATACGGCACAAGCAAGGTTGAATAAAAGAAATTAGTTAGCCCTAAAACTAAAACATTTATAACAAAGCCAACAATAACTTGGTCAACTTTGAAGTTAATTGCAAAGTAAGCCAAAATAAGTGAAACCAATGCACCAGCTATTGGCGCTGAGATTAAACCCCAAAGTAAATTCTGCGTAAGACTTGCAACAATTGCAGAGATGAAGGCTGCGAATAATAATTGACCTTCAATAGCAATGTTAATAACTCCAGACTTTTCGCAAAGTAACCCGGACATTGATCCGAAAATTAACGGAACTGATAGTAAAAGAGCCGCTTGTAGTAATCCGGTAAATGGGATGAACTTTCCAGCTGCCGCCCAGCATAAGAAAGACATGATGCTTCCTAAGCCAAATACAAAACTACCAAGTGATAGAGATTTATCTGTCTTGATTCTTAAATAAGAAAGCCCAATTCCAAAAAGTGCCAAGATCATGAAAATGCCAGAGCCAACTTTTGAACTAATACTCCACTCACTTAAGATCTTAAATTCATCGCCGAGGATAAATCCAAGGGTGATTGGTTCAGTCTTATTTGAAGTTAGATAGAAAATAGTTGTGAAAACTCCAAAAAGGGCCAACATCGTGTAAACACTTTTTTGCTTGCGTTTTTGTACTAAATTCAACTCTGCCATTAGCCGTTCCAGCCCTTAGCAGTTAAAGTCTTAGATTCAACAGTATTTTTCAATCTGAAAACTCGCTTGAGCAGCATCGGAGTTGCGATAAACAAAACAATTAATGCTTGGATTACCTGAACAATTTCTGATGGTGTGCCAGTATTTGAAAGCAAAGTTCTGCTACCAGTTTGTAGTGCTCCAAAGAGTAAGGCTCCAAGTAAAGTTCCAATTGGAGTTGCTTGTCCAAGTAGAGCTACCGTAATCGCATCGAAACCAATGCTGCCGGCAATACCGGCAGTCAGAGAGTACTCAGTACCAATTAAATGCACGGCCCCACCTAATCCGGCCAAACCGCCACTGATAAACATAGTTGCAGTTGTTACGAATGGAACTGAAATTCCAGCAGTACGAGCTGCATTTGAGTTAGCACCGACTGCTCTAAATTTAAAGCCAATTGTGCTTCTAGTTAATAACCACCAAACGAACCAGGTGGTTGCTAGCGCTATAAAGATTCCAAAATGTAATCTTAAATCTCCACCAAATATCTTCGGCAACTGTGCACTGCTATTAACCTCTGGTGCAATCGGATCTTGACGTTCAGCACGTAAAAATGCCTGAGTCTTTAAGAGCCAGAGAACAAATAAAGAAGCAATGTAATTAAGCATAATAGTAACAATTACTTCGTGCGCTCCAGTTTTTGCTTTAAGCAAACCTACAAAACCACCAAATAAACCACCTAGAACGATTCCAACAATTAAAACAAGTGGAACATGAATTAGAGGTGGCAATTCATAAGCAAAACCAACATAAGAAGCACCAATCGCTCCAAAAATAAATTGTCCTTGAGCTCCGATATTAAATAATCCAGATCTAAATGCTAGAGCCACAGCCAATCCCGCAAACAAAAGTGGGACTGCAGTAACAATTGTTTCTGAAAGTGGATAGAACCCACGGAAAAATCCAGACTCTCTCGCCAGATTGATGTCATAAATCGAACCTTGAAATATTGCTAAATATGAATTTCCAATTCTTGATCCAGCTGAGGTTAGGAATTTTCCTGGTGAACTGAGTTGTCCCATAATCACAGGATCTGAAAGCACAATTATTATTCCGCCAATAAAGAATGCAAAAACAAAGGATAGGAATGGTAATAAGGCATTCTTTTTAAACGCCACGAAAAATCCAGACATCATTTGATACCCGCCATCATTAGACCTAGTTTTTCTCTTGAAACATCAGAATCTACAATTCCAACAATTTCACCTTTGTAAATTACAGCGATTCGGTCAGCTAGCTCCATTACCTCATCTAATTCACTACTAATAAGCAATATGGCTTTTTTATTTGCTCGCTCAGCAAGCAACTTTTCATAAACAAATTCAATTGAACCAACATCTAATCCCCTTGTAGGTTGTGCGGCAACCACCAGCTTAACCTCACGTGATAACTCCCTTGCAAGTACAACTTTTTGCTTATTTCCGCCAGAGAGAGAAGAGGAAGGATCCTCAATACTTTGCGTTCTAACATCAAACTCTT
Source organism: Actinomycetota bacterium (assembly GCA_041161165.1). Taxonomy (GTDB): domain Bacteria; phylum Actinomycetota; class Actinomycetes; order Nanopelagicales; family Nanopelagicaceae; genus Nanopelagicus. The sequence goes on along the minus strand of JBEAVA010000021.1, from coordinate 223 downwards.
TTACCAAGGTTGTGGCATTATTTTCAATATAAGCCCGATTTAGCTGGCCACTTCTTGCAACAGGTTCTAAGTCATGAACATCTAAAATCAAGTTTTCTTTAATTGTGAAAGTAGAAATTAACCCATCTAATTCTCGAGACTCGGGAATATAGGCAATTCCAGCCCGCAACGAATCTCTAACGGTAGCGCCTTGAATTTCTTTCCCATCTAATTTTATGGAGCC
>JBEAVA010000181.1:0-2897 GCA_041161165.1 Actinomycetota bacterium | reverse complement strand
CTATTCGGTCTAGTTCTAGCTTTCGTACTTTAATTAAAGACAGAAAAGTCAGACGATGTCCTTAATAAGTTTTAGTAACTGGGCAGCAGGTGAAGGGGCCAACCCTTTAATTCCGCATACTGCTGAATTAATTGTTGGTTTTATTGCCTTCTCACTTCTATTCCTAGTTCTTCGCTCAAAGGTTGTGCCAATGTTTGAAAAAGCATTCACAGCACGCACCGAAGCGATTCAAGGTGGAATGGAAAAAGCAGAGCGTGCACAAATTGAAGCAGAGCGCGCACTTGCCCAGTACACAACACAATTAAATGAAGCACGTGGTGAGGCACAAAAGATTCGCGAAGATGCCAGAGCGCAAGGTGCAGCAATTATTGAAGATCTGCGTTCTAAGGCAGCTGAAGAGGCAGCAAGAATCACCGCTGCAGCAACAGCCGCTATTGAAGCAGAGCGTCAACAAGCAGTTACCTCACTTCGCAATGAGGTTGGCGCCCTTGCAACTGAGCTAGCCGGAAAGATTGTCGGAGAAGCATTAGATGACCAGGTTCGTCAGTCTCGGATAGTTGATCGCTTTATTGCAGATCTGGAGAAGAGTAAATAATCATGAAGGTATTAGGCGGCTCCAGCAGAGCATCAGTTTTAACTCTGCGTAAATCATTAGCACAGGTTGTTGATAAACAATCAGCTAATGATGTTGCCGTATTTGCCAATGATTTATTTATTATTCTTTCAGTGCTTAGTTCCTCAATTGGTGTTAGACGTGCGCTAACTGATAACGCTCGTGATGCGTCAGCTAAAGCGGAGTTAATCTCTAACTTGTTTGGAAAAAATATCAGCACCCCAGCACAATCTCTACTTGCTAGCGCTGCCTCCCTTAGATGGTCTAGCCCAGGTGAGATTGCAGATGCAATTGAAAATCTAGCTGTTGAGGCAGAGGCTGCTGCTGCAGATAAAAATGGTGAGTTAGAAAAAGTTGAAAACCAACTATTTGATTTTGCCAGAGTACTTCGCGCAAATCCTGAGCTTCGCCAAGCATTAAATACATCGGCTGATACCGATTTAGGCAAAGTAACACTGCTTGAGAGCTTAATTAAGGGTAAGTATGCAAACTCAACTCTTAACCTACTTCGTAAAGTAGTTTCACTTCGCCGAGGACGCAGTATCGATGCCACATTAGCTGCCTACTCACATTATGTTTCAACCCGTAAAGATCGATTAGTTGCTCATGTTAAGAGCGCTGTTGAGTTAAGTGATGCCCAGTTAAATAAGTTAAATGCCGCCCTTGCTAAGCAAATGGGTAGAGATGTTCATATCAATCTTGAGATTGATCCAAAGGTTTTAGGTGGCATATCTATCAGATATGCCGATGATGTTATTGATGGCACCATCGTTAATCGTTTAGCAGAAGCGGGCAGAGCGCTCGTAAGTTAGCTTTAACAGATGCCAACAGCATCTGTTATTTAAAGAGAGAAGAGAGAAAAAGATGGCCGAAGTAAGTATCCGCCCCGAAGAGATTCGGGATGCACTGGCAAAACATGTCGCTGCATACAAACCAGGAGCTGCCGTAAAGGATGAAATCGGTAGCGTCACCGAAGCAGGAGATGGCATCGGCCATCAACAATGACCAATGAGCTATTAAAGTTTGAAAATGGCACATTAGGTCTTGCGCTGAACTTAGATGTTCGCGAAATCGGTGTGGTTATTTTGGGTGAGTTCACCGGAATTGAAGAAGGAACAACTGTTCGCCGCACTGGAGAAATTCTCTCTGTTCCAGTTGGCGATGGTTTCCTAGGACGTGTAGTTGACGCACTTGGCCGGCCAATTGATGGCAAGGGTGAGATTAAAGCTGAAACTACTCGCGCTCTTGAAATTCAAGCACCATCTGTTGTGCAACGCCAACCAGTTAAAGAACCAATGCAAACTGGTATTAAAGCAATTGACTCAATGACTGCAATCGGCCGCGGTCAACGTCAGTTGATTATTGGTGATCGCCAGACTGGTAAGACTGCAATTGCAGTCGACACAATTATTAACCAATTGGAGAACTGGAAGAGCGGGGATCCAAAAAAGCAGGTTAAATGTATTTATGTTGCGATCGGACAAAAGGGTTCAACTATTGCATCTGTTAAGGGTGCATTAGAGGCAGCAGGTGCGATGGAGTACACAACAATTGTGGCTGCTCCTGCATCTGATCCAGCTGGATTTAAATACCTAGCGCCATACACCGGCTCATCAATTGGTCAGCACTGGATGTATAAAGGTCAACATGTATTAATTATTTTTGATGATCTTTCTAAACAAGCAGAGGCTTATCGTTCTGTATCGCTTTTGCTAAGGCGCCCACCAGGTCGCGAGGCATATCCTGGCGATGTTTTCTATTTACACTCTCGTTTACTTGAGCGATGTGCAAAGTTATCTGATGATATGGGTGGCGGTTCTATGACTGGCTTACCAATTATCGAAACAAAAGGAAATGACGTTTCGGCATTTATTCCAACTAACGTAATTTCGATTACTGATGGTCAGTGCTTCCTAGAAACTGATTTATTTAACGCAGGTGTACGTCCTGCGATTAACGTTGGTATTTCAGTATCTCGTGTAGGTGGATCGGCACAAACTAAGGCGATTAAAAAAATTGCTGGACGTCTTCGTCTTGATCTTGCGCAGTACCGTGAATTAGAAGCTTTCGCAGCTTTTGGTTCAGATCTTGATGCTGCATCAAAAGCTCAGCTAGAGCGCGGTGCACGAATGGTTGAATTATTAAAGCAAGGTCAGTACTCCCCATTCTCAGTTGAGCGCCAAGTGGCATCAATTTGGGCAGGAACTACCGGCAAAATGGATTCAATTCCAGTTGCAGATATTCGCCGATTTGAAGCAGAGTTCTTAGATTTCATCGCTCGTGA
>JBEAVA010000020.1:0-7799 GCA_041161165.1 Actinomycetota bacterium | reverse complement strand
TTGCTGTTGTGCCAGGGGAAACTGAGTTAACTCGAATTCCATATTTGCCTTCATCAAGGGCTAAGTTTCTAGATAAACCGATGATTCCACCTTTAGCTGCTGAGTAAGGGAAAAAGTTTGGTCTAGACATACGGCCATGAATAGATGAGATATTAACAATTGATCCGTACTTTTTCTTTCGCATATCTGGTAAACATAATTTTGCTAGATACCAACTAGATTTTAAATCTAAAGCAAAGAAGTCATTCCACTCCTCTTCAGCATACTCAACCGCATCGGCATATGAGTTTCTTCCTGCATTTGATACCGCCACAGTAACTGGGCCAAAGGTTGAAACCAACTTGTCATAGCCTGCTTTAAAGGTTTCAAATTTTGAAACATCAGCCTTTTGGTACTGAACTTGGTGGCCCTCACTGGTTAGTTTTTCAACTAAGGCATTTGCTTTGGCATCATCAATATCAACAAATGAAACCTTTGCACCCTCTTTAACACCACCTAAAACTATTGCTTCACCAATTCCGGCAGCCCCACCTGTTACAAATAAATGCTCACCCTTTAATATCATGCGCTTCGCGCTCCCAATCCGCCATCAACTGCCCAATCTGAACCACTTACATATGATGATTTGTCGGAGAGTAAAAATGTCACAACCTTTGCCACTTCATTTGGTTCACCCATGCGGCCAAGTGGTTGAATTGAATTAGCCCGCTCAGTTCGGCCTGATTCTGCCGCTAACCAACCCTTAGTTAAATCGGTAAGTATGTAACCTGGTGAGACTGCGTTAACTCGAATCTCATGTTTACCCTCATCTAAAGCTAGGTTTCTTGTTAAGCCAAGAACTGCGGATTTTGCTGCGCCATATGGGAAAAAGCCAGGATAAGTAAGTCGGCCATGAATCGAGCAGATATTTACAATTGAACCACCTTTGGCTTTACGCATAGCAGGTAACGCCAACTTTGCAGTTAACCAAACTGGTTTCATATCTACTGCAAAAAAATCATCCCACTCTTTATCAGTCATTGTTACAGGATCAGCGTGGGAGTTAACGCCAGCATTATTCACAACGCCAGTAACTTCACCAAATTTACTTACTGCTTGATTAAACGCGCTCTTTAACTCTTCGAAGTTTGCCACATTAGCCTTTGCAAAAAATGCTTTCTTTCCTGAACTATTTAATTGCGCTGCTAATTTTTCACCAGCTGAAACATCAATATCAATAAATGAAACAGCAGCACCTTCATCAGCTGCATCTTGAACAATTGCAGCACCAATACCTTTGGCACCGCCCGTTACAAAGATATGTTTATTGGCTAACTTCATGTTGATAAACTACCTTACTAGCCGTATCAATTGCACTTCTAAAAGCCAGAACATTTTTTCTCACGCCAGCTGGGCCATCTTTAGTAAGTGGGCCACCTAATCCAACTAAGTCCGCGCCAGCCTCAAACCACTTTGGAATGGATTCCAAGGTAACGCCAGCTGTTGGACACCAGCGATTATTTGGAAAAGGCTCTCGGATAGATTTTAGGTGCGCAGGTCCTAAAACTGATGCTGGAAATAATTTCAAAATATCTGCCCCTGCATCAACTGCGATTCCAACCTCAGTTGGGGTGGAAACACCGGGCATTGAAACTAATTTCAACTTCTTTGTTGCTGCAATTACATCCTCATTGGTATCAGGGGAAACAATAAACCGTGCGCCAATTGCTTCAACCTTCTTAACATCTTTAACAGTTCTAACTGTGCCAGCACCTACTAATAAATCTTTATTCTTTAAGAGTTTTTCAATAATTTTTAGTGCACCTGGCGTCGTTAGGGTTATCTCAATTACCTTAACGCCAGCATCAACTAAGGCATCAGCCATTTCTTGGCCTTCAGATTGAGTATTACACCTAACTAAGGTCATCATCTTTTCAGCAAGTAATTTATCTACTGTTTTCATTAATTACCCCTTACCTTTTTAATGATCTCTTCATCAATCACACCATTTATGCCAGTTGGTATGCCAGTCCAGTCCCCAAACATACTTGCAACTAACGCACCGCAGATACTTCCTTGCTCAAGTGCTCCCTTAGTACTCATGCCACTTAGTAATCCAGCAATGACACCACCAGTGAAGGCATCTCCTGATCCAACTGGATCAACTGCGACCACTTTGGGAGGCGTGATCTCTTCATAATTTCCATCAATGCTAAAGCGCATTTTTTGATCACCTTTTGTCATCACTGCAATCTTGCAACCTCTTTTATTAACCTCTGCCAAAATTTCCTTCGGATCTGCTTGTCCAAAAACTACTTGGTACTCATCCTCTCCCCCAATTAATAGCTCAACATCACGAGCAAGTGGCTCTAAAACTTTTCTTGCCTGCTCTTCACTCCAAAGTTTTCTTCTTATATTTAAATCAAAGCTTGATTTGATCTTTAATTGGGCTGCTTTTTCCAAAGCGTGCTTAACCGTTTTAGCACCGCTTTCAGAGATTGCGCAGGTAATACCGGTGGCATGTAGCCATCTGGTGGATGAAATATATGAATCTAAAATATCGCCAGGTTCAATAGTTGAGGCAGCTGATCCTTTTCTTAAATAACTTATTTCAACTGCAGCAGTTTTACCAGGATTTCTAACCATAGCTCCGGTAAATGAATCAACTCTCTTTGCAAGGGAAACATCAACTCCTTCAGCCTCGATATCAGCCAGCATTACTGAACCTAATTGATCATTGCCAAATCTTGAGAAATATTGGGCCCTTAAACCTAGCCGAGAAAGGGCTACTGCAACATTAACCTCAGCACCGGCAGTTACTCGTTCAAACTTGGATGCACTCATTACTGAGTCGGTATCACTTGAAATAAAGACAGAAAGAGATTCACCAAATGTGAAAAGATCGGAGCTCAATTAAGCACCAAATAGATTAGTTTTTTTACCAATTACTCCTGGTTGAGCTACATAAATAAAACCAGCCTCTGGATACTCATTTAAATCCATTGGCTCACCTGGGTTTCCAACGGCGGTAGTAATAATTAATTGATCAAGTTTTTCACCTGCAAAGCAGCAAGAGGTAACTTTTTGAACTGGCAATTTAATCTCTGCAATCTGCTTACCAGTTTTGCCGTCAAAACCGCGAACACATGAGCCCATCCAAAAGGCGACCCAAAGATTATCTTGGGCATCTGAACACATGCCATCTGGGTATCCCATGCCATCAGATATCTCAACCAATTTTCGCCGATTTGAAAGATTACCCGCCTCATAATCAAATACATCAACACTCATTGCAAAGGTGTCAATGTAAAACATTCTGGTTAAATCATTTGACCAATCCATTCCATTGGATATTGCAACACCGCCAAATAATCGAGTTAATGCCTTGCCATCACTACTTAGGCGATAAAGCGCGCCTTCATTTGTTTGATTCTCATAGGCCATTGATCCCAAAAATAGATTTCCATCAGGGCACACCTTTGCATCATTCCAGCGCAAAACATTTTTATCTTTAAATCCATCAGCATCTTCTCGTGATGGCATTTTATGTAGTGTGCCATCTTTATCTCTTAAAACTGGGCCGTTGGCTGTTCCTAAAATATCCCCACCATTTTTGCGTGGAATTTGGAACCCAACTGGCTCATCAGTTTTATACTCACCAACTTCACCGGTTATTAAGTTTTTTGATCTAATCAGTTGGCCATAGATATCACACCATTGAACATGGCTGTTCTTATCTCCAGTTGCAGTTGGACCTTCACCTAATTGATTGCGTCTTGAATCAAAAACCTCAACTGCAATCGACATGATTAACCCTTTAGGGAGCCAGAGAGCAATCCTCGTAGGAAGTAGCGACCTAGGAAGATATAAACAATTAATGTTGGTAGTGAAACTATTAATGAAGCGGTCATATTCACTCCGTAGTAAACCTGGTTTGATGAGCCAGTAATAAAGTTAAGCGCTGTTGTGGCAACAGATAATTTAGGTGAACCTCCCGTTAAGAAGATCGCAAAAAGAAAGTCATTCCAGGCTGAGGTAAATTGCCAAATCAATACCACCACAAACGCTGGCACAGATAGTGGCAGAATTAATGAACGATAAATTCTTACCATCGAGGCTTTATCAACTCGGCCAGCTTCAATTAACTCGTTTGGAATTGCTTCATAATAATTTCGGAAAATTAAGGTACAGATCGGAATTCCGTAGATAACGTGAGCTAAGACCAACACATATATTGACTTATTTATTTCTAGCGTTGTTGCAATTCTGACCAATGGAATCATGATCGCTTGGTATGGAATAAACATTCCAAATAGAAATAAGGTGAATATAAAGTTTGAGCCTTTAAACTTCCATTTAGCAAAAACAAATCCATTGATTGAACCAATAATTGCTGAGATTATCGATGATTGAAGTACAAAGAAAAGAGTTCGCCCCATCGACTCTGAGATTGATTGCGGGAAGTAATCAGTTCCACTCCATGCCACAGACCAAGCAGAGAAATCTAACTTCTCTGGCAATTTAAATGCGTTGGTTAGGTAAACATTCTTAACACCCTTAAGTGAGTTAATTACCATCACATAAATTGGCATAACTACTAAGAACCAAATAAATGCTAAAGAGACATAACGGAAGATCAGCCAAAATCTTTCTTTGCCAGTTAATTTGCGCTTCTTATTGCGCACATCATGCTTTGTGGTGATTAAATCAACTAAATCTCTACTCATCAGCGGTACGCCTGTTGTTTGTTGTTATAACGAAGATATGGCACAACCACAATTGCAATCATTATTAACAGAACTATTGCTATTGAAGTTCCCTTTGCATAATCACGAGAATCAAAGGTTGCCTCCCACATATAAACCGCAACTACCTGTGTTACATAGGATTTTCCATTAATACCAATAATTAGATCAAAAGCTTTCATAGAGATATGGCCCAAAATAATTAATATTGTTAGAAGTGTTGGGGTTAGCTGTGGGAAAAGTACGTGACGATAAATTTGAGATTCACTTGCGCCATCAACCCGCGCTGCTTCACGCAAATCATCTGGAATACCGCGAAAGCCCGCTAAAAAGAGAGCTAATACATAACCCGACATCTGCCAGATCGCCGGCAGTGCCATTGCATACATCGCACCTTTCTCCGATACATACCAATCATTTTGTAAAAACCCTAAGCCTATTTTTTGCAGTGCAAGGTTTAATCCACCCGCCTCTTCATCTCTGGCTGAGTTAAGTAGCCAGTTAAATACAGTTCCCATTGCAATAAATGAGATTGCCATTGGATATAAATAAAATGATCGGAAAAATCCTTCGCCCTTAATGCCTTTTTCAAGAAGTAGCGCCATGATAAAACCAGTTACTAGGGCGCCTAAAATAAATACAATTGTGAATTTAACTAAATTTGATAAGGAGTGCGTAAAACGCTCATCCTTGATTAAATCGGTGTAATTCTTTAGCCCAACATACTCAATGGCTTTTTTGCCGCCAGAGTTTTGGTTAGTTAGTGAGACATTTACCGACCAGAGGATGAGGCCGTAAACAAAGATAACTACGGTAATTATTGAAGGTAATACAAAAAATAAGCCACCAACGCGAGCGCTAAAAGATCGTTTATTCTTGGTTGTTTTACTCACCGAAGCGATCCCCTCATCTTTATTAGTAGCAGGTGGTGGAGCCTAGCGATTGGTTATCTAATTAGAAAACTTTGGTGGGCAATTAATTGCCCACCAAAGTTCTTGTCCTACTTTGTTGCTATTTAAGCCTTGCCTGCTTCGTAAGCTGCAGCAAGATCCTTAGCAAGTCCGGCGTTATCTTTGAATCCGCCTGAGAAATACTTACCAACAGCTGCGTTGTACTTAGCCATCAGTGCGTTATTTCCATTTACGCCGTGGACTGTTGAACCGACTAAGCGATCCTTTGACCAGTCTGCAGCAGCAGATTTTAGATAATCATCGTATAGAGATAGATCTGAGTCTGTACGAGCTGAGATCGATCCCTTCTTTGGATTAAATGCATCCTGGCCTTCCTTAGATCCACAAACCTTCAACCATGCAATTGCAGCGTTGCGGTGTGGTGCACCAACTGGAAGTGTGAATGAGTCAGATAGCCATTGGTAAACACCAACAGTTCCTGGAGCTGCTGCATATGTGTAGTCAGTTCCAAGCTTTAATCCATCTGATTGCCATTGTGCTGAAGCCCAGTCACCCATGATGAAGAATCCAGCTTTACCGGAAGTTACTAACTTTCCAGCATCTGGCCAATCAAGGTTTCCTGCTCCCTTATTTCCATAAGAAAGTGCTTTCTGGAAGTTCTTAATACCGGCAGCAACCTCTGGACCTGTCCATGAAGTTGATCCGTTGTATAGACCTTCGAACTTATCTGGACCCATTGATGCAAGCAACATCCAGTCAAGAAGGTGAGCAATCGCCCAGTCTCCCTTTCCTGCAAGTGCTAGACCAGTTACGCCAGCCTTCTTGAACTTCTCAAGATCTGCAAAGAATTCATCTAGAGTCTCTGGAGCCTTAGTGATGCCAGCCTTTGTTGCAGTTGCTGGATTCCACCAAAGCACATTTGCTCTGTGAATGTTTACAGGTACTGAGTAAATTTTTCCATCTACAGTAAGAGTCTTAATTAAGTCAGCTGGGAAAATCTTGTCCCAACCTTCAGATGCGTACAAAGAAGTTAAATCTTCTAGTTGTCCGCCCTTTACATAACCATCAAGCTCCATACCAGCGTGTGCTTGGAATGAATCAGGTGGCTCATTAGCATCTAAACGGCTCTGTAGTACAGCCTTTGCGTTAACACCAGCACCACCGGCAACCGCAGCGTTAATAAACTCTGTGTTTGGGTTTTGTGCTGTGTAAACATCAATCATTCCTTGTAGGCCAGCAGCTTCGCCACCAGATGCCCACCAGGTAAAGATTTCAAACTCTGTGTCTGTGTTTGCTGCTTCATCAGATGATGATGAACAACCAGTTACCGCAAGGGCAATAGCTGCTGCAGCTGCAACAAGACGAAATGAACTTCTACGCATTCATTTCTCCATTTCTTCTCTATAGGAAGTGGTACAACGAGGATCGTCGAACCTGAGTGAATCTTTGTACTGACCAGTTAGGTAGTCAATCAAGGCGGGCTAACATTTACTTAATAATCACTTCTTTATCTAAAAGTTATAAACACCCACGCCCAATGCCTCAAGTACTACTTAAGGGTCTATAAGTAGGGGCAAAAAGCCCCTAATCTTTAGGCCATGGCCAACAAAGATTACGATTTAGCAAAACTCTCCACCATATTTACCGCAGCTTTGGCCTCTGATTGTTTAGATCATATGGATTTGCGCAATCAAGTTTTAAAACCAGATATCCAAATGCTTTCTGGTGATGGTGTGATGATGGGTTATGCATTTCCAGTAAGAGTTGAAGCAGTTTTCACCGCTCCTGATGTGCCATATGTTGGATTACTTAAAGCATTAGATGCAGTTGGCAAAGATCAAGTTTATGTAACACCATCTAATCGAAACAATGGGGGCAATCATCCAGCAGCATTTTGGGGTGAATTACTTTCCACTGCTTGCAAACATAAAGGTGTGGCAGGTGCGCTAACTGATGGACCAGTTAGAGATACCACCAGAATGCAGGCGTTAGGTTTTAAAGTTTTTGGTGTGCAAACCTCACCCCTTGATATTAATTCAAGGTATGAAGTGGTTGAACACAATGTGGCGGCTGAGATTGATGGTGTAACTATTAATCCAGGAGATTTAATTGTTGGCGATATTGATGGTGTGGTAATTGTGCCAAAGGATGCGATCGATGAGGT
>JBEAVA010000180.1:0-2615 GCA_041161165.1 Actinomycetota bacterium | reverse complement strand
GCATTGAATCTTCAGATTTCATTTCATTATGAATGACGCCATTATGGTTAAAGCCAATAATGTTCTTAGCACCACTGAGTGTAAGCAAGCGAGCAATTGCGTTACCGGCAGCGCCAACTCCACTCAAAACAATTTTTACAGTGCTTAACTCTTTTTCAACTAGCTTGAGTGCGTTACGTAGTGCTGCTAAAACTACAATCGCAGTTCCATGCTGATCATCATGGAAAACTGGAATATCTAGAAGCTCGCGCAAACGACGTTCAACTTCAAAACAACGCGGAGCAGAGATATCCTCCAAATTTATACCGCCGTAAACAGGTGCAATTAACTGCACCGTACGAACAATTTCATCGACATCTTGAGTGTCTAGACAAACAGGCCAAGCATCAACATCGGCAAAACGCTTAAATAAAGCAGCTTTTCCTTCCATAACTGGAAGCGCTGCAGCTGGACCGATATTTCCAAGACCTAATACAGCTGACCCATCGGTAACAACTGCCACAGTATTTCGCTTAATTGTTAGGCGACGAGCATCAGCGGGGTCGGCAACAATTGCCTGGCAGATTCGTGCAACACCTGGAGTGTAAGCACGAGATAAATCATCACGGGTTTTCAATGGAACCTTAGATTGAATTTCAATCTTGCCGCCAAGGTGTAACAAAAATGTTCTATCACTGACCTTTCGAACTGTTAGTTCAGGATTTTTTGCAAGCGCCAAAGTGATTTGATCAGCGTGCGCAGAATCGATGGTGTCACAGGTTATATCAATGACAACTTTTTCTAGAAGTGATTCAACAACATCTAGTGCCGTAATTGTTGCACCAGCTGCAGTAATAGGAATAATCATCCATTTCCACAATTTATTTTGAAGAATAAATTGATGCGCCATATAGTAGGCGCGAATAGATAAAATAAGTTCTTTAAGCATTAGTGTTGCATTTTGGTTCCAAATGCTAGGTCTCCAGCATCGCCTAAACCAGGAACGATGTATCCGTGCTCATTTAATTTTTCATCGAGTGCACCAGTAACGATATTGATCGGCACCTTGCTTCCAGAAAACTCAGATTCAACTGCCTTGACGCCTTCGGGCGCAGATAAAATACAGATTGCAGTAATTTCAGTTGCACCAAGATCTAATAGATAATGAAAAGCTGCAATCAGAGTTCCACCAGTTGCAAGCATTGGATCTAATACAAAAACATGGCGACCGGTTAAATCTTCTGGCAATCGATTCGCATATGTACTTGCCTTCAAAGTTGTCTCATCACGAACCATTCCAAGAAAGCCAACTTCAGCATTTGGCATCAACTTGCTCATGCCTTCAAGCATTCCTAACCCTGCGCGCAAAATTGGAACCACTACAGGTCTTGGTTCAGCCATTTTTTGGCCTTTAGTTTTTGTTACTGGCGTTGTGATTTCGACTGTGTGAGTGCGGATATCGCGTGTGGCTTCATATGCCAAAAGTGTTACTAGTTCTTCAACTAATCGGCGGAAAGTTGGCGAATCAGTAGTTTCATCTCGCAAAACAGTAAGTTTGTGAGCAATTAGCGGGTGATTGGCAACGTGAACTTTCATGGGCAATACCTTACAGGGCTTTCAATCCTTTCCAATGAGTGGAAGTATCTGGACATGGCCGATTTCGATGATGACCTCGTAGAAGACATCGAAGAGTTCGATGCTTTAGCCGATGATGGCCCAGATGTAACAAGCCTCACTAATGAATTAGATATTGGTGTTATTGCTTGGCATGAAGATGGACGCTGGACATTAGGAGTATTGCCGGATCCAAATGACATTGCTCAAGTAATTATCCGACTAAAGGCTCAACAAACAAATGGCGGATCGATTGCCCTTATTTCAATTGATGAAGAATTTTTTATTTTAATTCGAGTTCTGGGTTCTCATATTTCACTTTTCTTAAGCGACATAACTGCAGCATTAGATTACGAAGTTGCCGAAGAACTGCTTGAGATTGCAGATATTCCACTTCCTGAAGATGATGAAGAACCTGGGCCAATTGGTCAGCTAGAAATCCTTGCAGACCTTGGACTAAGCGGAATGGAAATATCGGCACTGTGCGATGATGAAGAGTTGTTCCCTGATGAACAACCTGTAGATCCTTAACCTTAGAGATATGTTCGTCTGCGATAGAATGAGATGGTTTGATAACTGACTCTGCAGATCCGTCATTTTTAACTTTGCTGTGGGCAACAGTATGTGGAATATGAGTAGGAGCAGAAACATGGTCACGAATAACTTTTCGTAAATCTTCATCTGATCTAGTACCAAGACCTTCAGCAAAGTGTTTAGCAACTGCTTGTTTAGCCACCAAAGAAGATGACTCTGCGCCAGCTGCTCTTGCTTCAGCCTGTTGAACAAATGCAGCTTGTTTCTTGGGATTCTTTAGTGTATCATGTGCTTCAATAAATTTACCAAGATGCTCATGCATTGTTTTATTTTTCTTGCTTAATGATTTACCACTATCAAGAATTGTTTGATGCTTTATATGCGGATTTTAAAAAACCTAGTTCGGAGGTTATTTTGGCAGAAATGTTAGGAGTGAAACGTGAGATTGCGCACGCGAAATCAAATCTTGCTTCTTGGATGAAACCCCA
>JBEAVA010000019.1:0-8149 GCA_041161165.1 Actinomycetota bacterium | reverse complement strand
GGATTAGGCGTGCTTGGTTGGGGTGTTGGCGGCATTGAGGCAGAGGCAGCATTACTAGGTCAACCAGTTTCGATGTTGATCCCAAGAGTTGTTGGATTTAAATTAAATGGCCAACTTCCAGTTGGAACTACTGCAACAGATTTAGTTTTAACAATTACTCAGATGCTGCGAAAGCATGGGGTAGTTGGAAAGTTTGTGGAGTTTTATGGTCCTGGCGTTACCGCGCTACCAATGGCTAACCGTGCCACTATCGGAAACATGTCACCTGAGTATGGCTCTACCTGTGCAATCTTTCCGGTAGATGAAGAAACTATTCGTTATTTAAAACTTACTGGCCGAAGTGAGGAGCAATTAGAGTTGGTAGAAAAGTATGCAAAGGTAAATGGACTTTGGCATGATCCTTCTGCATCACCAAGATACTCAGAAAAATTAGAGTTAGATCTTTCAACAATTGTGCCCTCAATTGCAGGACCAAAGCGTCCTCAAGATCGAATCTCATTAAGCGATGCAAAGCGTTCTTATGAAACAGTTGTACCAACCTATTTCACTGATAAAACAAATAAAAATAAAATTGATGTGAAGGTTAATGGCAAGCCAACCACAGTTTCTAATGGTGATGTGGTGATTGCATCAATTACCTCTTGTACAAATACCTCTAATCCTTCAGTAATGATTGGCGCTGCATTACTAGCCAAGAAGGCGGTAGAGAAGGGTTTAAGCAGTAAACCTTGGGTTAAAACCACATTGGCACCAGGATCTAAAGTAGTTACCGATTATTACGATCGCTCAGGTCTTACTCCATATATGGAGAAACTAGGTTTTAACTTAGTTGGTTATGGCTGCGTAACTTGTATTGGAAACTCAGGCCCACTTCCAGTTGAGATAAGTAAAGCAATTAATGAGAATGATTTAGCTGTCTCTGCCGTCTTGTCAGGAAATCGAAACTTTGAAGGTCGAATCTCACCAGATGTGAAGATGAACTACTTAGCCTCACCTCCCTTAGTAGTGGCTTACGCCTTAACTGGATCTATGAATCATGATTTTGAAAAAGATCCAATTGGAACTGGTAGTGATGGCAATCCAGTATTCCTAAAGGATATTTGGCCAACAAGTGCGGAGATTGAGTCGGTAGTAGCCTCTTCAATTTCATCAGATATGTTTACAAAAGATTACGCCTCAGTTTTTGAAGGGGATAAGAGATGGAAATCTCTGGATACACCAACTGGTAATACATTTGAATGGGATGCTAAATCTACCTATGTTAGAAAGCCTCCATATTTTGATGGTATGCCACGAAATCCAAAACCAGTCACAAATATTGAATCTGCCAGAGTGCTAGCAGTCTTAGGTGATTCAGTAACCACTGATCACATTTCACCTGCTGGAAATATTAAAGCTGATTCACCAGCTGGTAAGTACTTGGCAGAGCATGGCATCGATCGAGCTGACTTCAACTCTTATGGATCTCGCCGCGGCAATCATGAGGTAATGATCCGTGGAACATTTGCAAACATCCGATTAAAAAATTTACTGTTAAATGGCGTAGAAGGTGGATTCACCAAGAATTTCTTAGCAAATGGTGAACAGACCACAATTTATGATGCATCTCGGGCATACATTGAAGCAAATATTCCGTTAGTAATTCTGGCTGGTAAAGAGTATGGCTCAGGATCTTCTCGTGATTGGGCAGCTAAAGGAACAGCACTACTTGGAGTGCGTGCAGTAATTGCCGAATCTTTTGAAAGAATTCATCGATCAAATTTAATTGGTATGGGAGTGCTGCCACTTCAATTCGAAGATGGACAGAATGCCACTTCATTAGGTTTAGATGGCAGTGAGATATTTTCCATTACCGGTGTTGATAAATTAAATGATGGTCAAACACCAAAAGAGGTTGAAGTAAGCGCTAGTGGAAAGAAATTTAAAGCAAAGCTTCGGATCGATACCCCAGGTGAGGCAGATTACTATCGCCACGGCGGCATCATGCAGTATGTATTACGCTCATTATTGAGCAAGTAAATCGCCATAATTTTAACTTTCCCTTTAAACTATAGCCATGCTCAATCAGATTAAATCACCAGCGGATCTAAGGAAACTCTCTGTTGAAGAGATAAATCAATTATCATCTGAGATTAGAACATTTCTAATTGAACAGGTTTCAAAATCTGGTGGACATCTGGGACCAAATTTAGGAGTTGTTGAGTTAACTATCGCAATACATAGGATCTTTGATTCGCCAAAGGATGTTGTGGTCTTTGATACCGGCCATCAAAGCTATGTTCACAAGTTATTAACTGGCCGAATGGCTGGTTTTGAAAAACTTCGCCAACGTGGTGGTTTGGCTGGATATCCAAATCGAAGTGAGAGCGAACATGATGTTGTTGAAAACTCACATGCATCTACCGCCCTTTCTTGGAGCGATGGCATCGCTAAAGGTTTTTCACTAACAAATCAAAAAGATCGCACAGTAGTTTGCGTGGTTGGTGATGGTGCTCTAACTGGTGGTATGAGTTGGGAAGCATTAAACAATATCTCTACCAGCAAAAATGAGCGCTTAGTAATAATTGTCAACGACAATGAAAGGTCTTACTCACCAACTATTGGTGGTTTAGCTACTTACCTTTCAACACTACGTGCTACAAGTGGTTATGAGAAGTTCTTAGATTGGGGTAAGGGTGTATTGGAGCGAACACCTGTTGTTGGACATCCAATTTATGAAACCTTACATGGTGTTAAAAAGGGAATTAAAGATATCGTCGCACCACAAGGAATGTTTGAGGATTTAGGTCTTAAGTACTTAGGCCCAGTAGATGGTCATGATGTAGTTGCCATGGAAAAAACATTGAAGATTGCGAAAGATTACGGGCAGCCAGTTTTAGTTCATGTAATTACAGAAAAAGGCAAAGGCCATGCACCAGCGATCAATGATGAAGCTGAGAAGTTTCATGCTGTCGGTGTAGTTGATGCTGAAACTGGTCAGCCGCTAAGTAAGAGTGGAAAAAGTTGGACCTCAGTATTTTCAGATGAGTTGGTAAAGATTGGCGCCGAAAGAAGTGATGTGGTTGCAATAACCGCAGCAATGATGGGGCCAACTGGTTTAGATAAGTTTGAAAAAGCATTCCCAGATCGAACTTTTGATGTTGGTATTGCTGAACAACATGCAGCAACTTCAGCGGCTGGAATGGCATTTGCAGGCCTGCATCCAGTAGTTGCGGTTTATTCCACATTTTTAAACAGAGCTTTTGATCAATTATTACTTGATGTTGCGCTACATAAAGCTGGGGTTACTTTTGTGTTAGATCGAGCAGGTGTAACAGGTGATGATGGTCCATCCCATAACGGCATGTGGGATTTAGCATTAACTGGAATTGTGCCAACCTTGCATGTAGCAGCGCCTAGAGATGGTGAGCGAGTAAAAGAAACTTTACGTGAGGCATTAGATATCGCAGATGCACCTTCCTTGATTCGTTTTCCAAAGGGAGCGGTAAATGCTGATATCCCAGCCTTTGAACGTCGTGATGGCATTGATGTTTTATACCGTGGTGAGAGCGCAGATGTTTTATTAATAAGTATTGGTGCCTTTGCATCAATTGCAGTTGAAGCAGCAGCGCAAGCTTATCGAGAGGGTGTGGGCGTAACTGTTATTGATCCAAGATGGGTTAAGCCACTTCCAAAATCATTGGTAACAATGGCTCAGCGATATAAAAATGTTGTTGTGTTAGAAGATGGTATTAAGCATGGCGGAATTGCTAGCACAATCTCTGAATTATTTAGAGATGCGCAATTAAATGTGCCGGTTCACTCAATTGGTTTACCGCTAACTTTCTTAGAGCACTCAAAGCGAGCTGAGATATTAGAAGATTTAGGAATTACAGTTCAGAACATCACCAGATCTCTAGTTGCCTGGAATAGCAGTGAGATTGGAATAGATGTTAAGGAAGGGATGCCACACCCTTTGGATGAAAACGAGCGCCGCAAACCGCTTCGCTAATTCCTTCTCGATCTAAGTAAGGCAAAATTCCGCCTAAGTGCATTGGCCAACCTGAACCTAGCAACATACAAATATCAATCTCTTGTGGAGTTGAAACCACACCTTCATCTAGCATCATCTTTGCTTCGATTGCTAGGGCTTCAAGAGCACGTTTTCTAACCTGTTCAGCTGTTGATGGTGTGCTTCCTTTTTCTAGAAGTGCCAGCGCTGCCGGGTTAACGGTGTTAACACCATTTGAATCCTTTACATAAAATGTTTTTACGCCCTCTTTCACAAACCGCTGCATAGTTGGTGATATTTTGTAACGTGGACCAAGATTTTTATTTAATGTCTCAGCTACATGTAAAGCAACTCCTGGACCGACTAAGCCAAGTAGTTCAAGGGATGTCATTGGAAAACCAAGAGGAGCCATCGCCGCATCTGCTACCTCATAAGGTGTTCCCTCATCAATCGCATCTGTTACCTCGCCCATAAAACGAGTTAAGAGACGATTAACTACAAAAGCTGGAGCATCTTTAACAATCACCATAGTTTTCTTTAAATCTTTACCAATATTTATTGCTGTAGCAGTAGTTGCATCATCAGTCTTGGTAGTTCTTGCTACTTCAAGAAGTGGCATAACTGCAACTGGATTAAAGAAGTGAAATCCAACAACCCGCTCTGGATTTTTTAGGCCCTCACTCATTGCCTCAACTGACAAGGATGAGGTATTTGTTGCCAAGATGCACTCTGGGGTAACGATGGCTTCTAACTCTTTAAACAATTTTTGCTTTAATGACAACTCTTCAAAGATCGCCTCTATTACAAAATCAGCATTTGCAAAGATCTTCTTATCAACTGAGCCAGAGATATTTGTTAACAATCTTGCTGCTGACTCCGGGGATAATCGCTTCTTCTCAACTAATTTTTGAATTTCATTTTTAATCCAAGCTAATCCTTTATCAACTCGCTCTTGGTCAAGATCGGTGATTACAACCGGAACCTTAAGATTTCGAAGCATTAGCAATGCCAACTGAGATGCCATAAGACCTGCGCCAACCACGCCAACTCGGGTTATCTTTCGAGCCAGTGCTGGTTTAGGAGCTCCTTCAACCTTTTTGCGTTTCTTTTGAATCAAATTAAACGAGTAAAGGGATGCGCGCAATGAATCACTCATTACTAAATCAGCCAATACCTTAGTTTCAGCAGCAAAGCCATCTCGAACTGAGTTACTTTGCGCAGCTTTGATTAAATCAAGGGCGGCAAGTGGGGATGGGATCTGTGCGCCACTATATTTCTTGGCAATCGCAGCTTTTCCAGTTGCAATTGCTTTTTCAAAGCCAGCAGAATCCTTACTGAAATCTTTACGTTCAATCTTCTTCTTTCCACTTATTACATCAGCCGCAAATTTAACTGACCTCTCAATAAAGTCCGCAGGTTCATAAACTGCATCAACTACGCCTAGTGTGAGCGCATCTTTTGATTTCATCATGGTGTTGTTGTTTAATGCATTTAAAATAATTACCTGAACCGCATTTTCTGGCCCAATTAGTTTTGGCAAAAGTGTTGCTCCACCCCAACCTGGCACAAGTCCTAGGAAACACTCTGGCAAGCCGGTAAAGGCAGTGGTTGCAAGGGTTCGATAGTGACAGTTAAGTCCAACCTCTAAGCCACCTCCTAGTGCTAAGCCATTGATAAAGGCAAAGGTTGGCTTCTTACTCTCATGGAGTTTTAGAAAAACTTCATGCCCTAAATCTCCAATAGCAATCGCTTGAGATTTATCCTTTAGAAAACTCATCGCCGATAAATCAGCGCCAGCTGCAAATATAAATGGCTTACCAGTTACCGCAATTGCCACCGCATCTGATTTTTGCGCCTCATCAATTGCCTTAGAAAGAGCGGCCAAGGATGCAGGCCCAAAGGTATTTGGGCGATTATGGTCTGCACCATTATCTAATGAAATTAAGGCAAGGTTGCCAGTTGCGCCAAAGGCGGAGAGTGAAACCATCTGCATAATTGCATTGGTTACTACCTCATCAGGTGCGCCTGCTAATACATCAGACATTATTTATCACCTTTGTAATTAGGGTTTTCCCAAATAATTGTGCCACCCATACCTAAGCCAATACACATAGTGGTAATTCCATATCTAACCTCTGGATGATCTTTAAAGCCATTAGCTAGATTTAAAATTAATCTAACTCCCGATGAAGCCAGGGGGTGGCCAACTGCAATCGCACCGCCATAGATATTTACTCGCTTATCATCATCGGCAATACCAAAGTGATCTAAAAATGAAAGCACCTGAATTGCAAAAGCCTCATTAACCTCAAATAAACCAATATCGCCAATATCTAACCCAGCTTTTTTCAAAGCTTTAATAGTGCTTGGTACCGGTCCATAACCCATGATCTCTGGCTCAACTCCGGCAAATGCAAAGGAGATTAATTTTGCTTTGATTGGCAAATTTAACTCTTTAGCTTTTTCCTCAGATGCCAAGATTGCAGCGGTTGCGCCATCATTTAAACCTGCGGCATTTCCAGCAGTTACTCGACCTGCTGCTCTAAATGGTGTTTTAAGTGCAGCTAATGCCTCCAATGTGGTTTGTGGCCTTGGTGGTTCATCAACTGTTGCCACACCCCAACCCGCCTCAACATTTCTAGTTGCCACTGGAATTAGATCAGGTTGAATTTTATTTGCGGCATAGGCAGCGGCTGTTTTTTGTTGTGAAGCTAATGCGTATTTATCTGCTCGCTCCTTCGTCAGGTGTGGGAATTTGTCATGTAATCGCTCAGCAGTTGCGCCCATTTGCAATGCATCGGTATCAACAATTTTTTCAGCTAGGTATCTTGGATTTGGATCGATGCCATCACCCATTGGGTGATTTCCCATATGTTCAACTCCACCTGCGATTGCTAAATCATAAGCGCCCATATTTATGCCGCCTGCAATGGTGGTAACTGCAGTTAGTGCACCAGCACACCATCGATCAATTGAGTAACCTGGTACTGATTTTGGAATGCCAGCCAAAATTGAAACTGATCGACCAATATTCATACCTTGATCACCAGTTTGTGTTGCAGCTGCAATTGCTACATCATCAATTTGATCTACGGGCAGATTTGGATTGCGTTCTAATAATCCGCGAATACAGCGAACCATAATGTCATCTGCTCTGGTTTGGGCGTAGAGAGAACCTGCCTTACCAAATGGGGTGCGAACTGCATCCACTAAGACCACATTGGTTTTTGCACTTGCAGTTTTGCTCATTTTTAGCCCCTAGCTAATTGGCTGCTTGGATATGAGGCTAGGTTACCCGCCAGTAGAGAAAATGGGTAGTGGAAGGAGTACTTATTTAACTAGGGTTTTGGCTGGCGCTGATTTTGTATACAGGCGCAGCACGATTGCAAGGTAGCTGACATATAAGAAGAGTTGCACCCAAGAGGTGTTCACATCAAAGCCAATTGTGCCGGCAAGAATTGTGCCCGCAATTGAATCCTTTGCCATCACAGATGAGATATCCCAAGCGTATGAGCCATCCCCTGGAATCCAGCCCAGCTCCTGATACTCATGCACGCCGTAGGAGAGCACACCAGCTGCCACAATGATTAAGGCAATACCAGTGATTGTAAAAAACTTACTTAAATTTAATTTGATTGAGCGGTTATAAATCATGTAACCCAAGATCACTGCAAGTGCTAGCCCGGCAATCAAACCAATTGAGGCAGATGAGGTAGCAGCAACTGTTTTAAAATTAGTGTAAACAAAAAGGGCGGTCTCAAGTCCTTCTCGAGCAACTGCAAAAAATGCAGCAGCAGCAAGTGCTAATGGGCCGGCAGATAATGCGTTATCTACCTTGCCATGGAGCTCATCTCTTAAAGTTCTGGCTGCTCGCTTCATCCAAAAAACCATCCAGGTGACCAGACCAACTGCTAGGAATGAGGTGGTGCCGGCAAAGAATTGCTCACCGCGCTCGCTTAACTCAGCTGAGGTAAATGATAAAAAGCCACCGAGTGCAAAACTTGCAGCAAGAGCTACCCCAACTCCGGTCCAAATTGGAACTAGGAGATTGCGTCGACCAGTCTTAACAACATATGCGACCAAGATTCCAACAATTAAGGCAGCCTCAAGCCCCTCACGAAGGGCGATTAAGAAGGTGCTAAGCATGGGTTGAGCATA
>JBEAVA010000179.1:0-3164 GCA_041161165.1 Actinomycetota bacterium | reverse complement strand
TGTCATTGCCGGCGGTGAATGAGTCACCATTTGAACAGATAACTACCGCTCTGATTCCAAAATCTGAGGCCGCCTCATTGATTTTATTTGCCAAGCTTTGATACATCTCTTGGGTTATTGCGTTCTTCTTTTCTGGTCGATCTAAGGTAAGGCGTAGAACTGCGCCGATTTGCTCAGATTTAATAAAACTCACGGCGCAATAGTAGGCGCAAATCGCCAAACTTTGCATCTAGTTGAGAATTGCCAGCAACAGGTCCACAATTGGGATTAGATCATTGGAGAGTGAGCATGGATGTAAATATCCTGATGCGAGAGTTAACCCCATTTGAGAAGTTGGTCTGTGAACATCTTTGCGATGGTTTAACAAATGGCGCTATTGCCAGAGCCACCGCCCACACCGAAAAAGTTATTGAAAATACGGTATCCCGGGTTGCCCATGCTTTTTCCATTAAATCCAATGGAGAAGTTAATGTCAGAGTGTTACTTGCTTTGGCTTATCGCGCCCATTTTGGTGATAAAGCATTTGATAAATTAGGAGTTGCTTGCTCTCATTTAGTAATAGGACCAAATGGTGAGCAGATTTGCGCAAAACATACTGATTAGGTTTTTCTTTAATTTAGTGATTTAAATCTAAGTGCTACCTCTTATCAAAATTAGGTAAGTGCTACCCCCACCCACATCATCATCTTTCTACTTCATTCAGGAGTATTAATAGCAGTGAGAGGTACAGAACCTCTCAACGCTATACAACTGGAGAAATTAGGAGAAATTAATAATGAAACGTCGCACCTTCGATCGAATCGTCAGCTTTGTCGGTTTGGGCCTTTCTGTGTTCTTATTTGTTGCCGCAGCCCTTCTAAACTGGGGAGCAACATTTGCAAATGATTCTGTTGCCACTCAATTGTCACAACAAAAAATCACAATGCCAGATAAAGAAAGTGCTGGCTTTAAAGCATTATCTGAAGAGGCACAAACAGCTCTTGCGCCATTTTCAAATATGCCTCTTACAACAGGTAAGCAAGCCCAGGCTTATGCCGACTTTTATATCGGCTCTCACTTAAAAGGTATTGCCGCAGGCAAGGTTTATTCCGAAGTTAGCGGTGCTGCATTAGCAGCTTCAGCCAAATCAAAGGCTGACCCTGCCAATACCGCATTAGCTACTGAAGCGGCTACCTTAATGGGGCAACGCACATCCTTATTTATGGGTGAGACATTACGAGGTCTACTTCTCTATTCATTTGCATTCTGGCAGATTGGACAAATTGCAATGTATGCAGCATGGGCCGCAGCAGCTGGTGGTTTGTTAATGCTCATACTTACCCTGCTCGGCTTTGCGCATCTTCGTCTCGGCTTTGCGCATCTTCGTCGCGTAGAAGCTGACGCGACGATTTAAGGCCCTCACTCTCCAAGAGGGCAAAAACCCCTAAGGTTTAAAACACCTTAGGGGTTTTTATTTTGCTAACTTACTTTTTATCTTTCGATATTTCCTTCAATGAACTGCTCAACCTTTTGGTATGCCTGCTCATCGGTGTATTGAATTGGTGGAGATTTCATAAAGTAACTAGATGGTGAAAGAAGTGGTCCACCAATTTTGCGGTCTAATGCAATTTTGGCGCAGCGAAGAGCGTCAATGATTACTCCAGCTGAGTTTGGTGAATCCCAAACCTCAAGCTTGTACTCAAGATTTAATGGCACATCACCAAAGGCGCGACCTTCTAAGCGAACATAAGCCCACTTGCGATCATCTAGCCATGGGATGTAATCAGATGGGCCGATATGAACATTTTTTGCACCCAACTCATAATCTAATTGGCTAGTTACCGATTGAGTTTTAGAGATCTTCTTAGATTCCAGACGATCACGCTCTAACATGTTTTTGAAATCCATATTTCCACCAACATTTAATTGGTAGGTGCGATCTAGGTGAACACCGCGATCTTGGAAAAGCTTGGCCATAATTCGGTGAGTGATAGTGGCGCCAACCTGAGATTTTATATCATCACCAACAATTGGCAGGCCAGCCTTTGTGAACTTATCTGCCCATACTGGATCAGATGCAATAAAGACTGGAAGTGCGTTAACAAAAGCACAACCTGCATCAATTGCGCACTGGGCATAAAACTTTGCCGCCTCCTCTGAGCCAACTGGTAGATAACAGATAAGAACATCTACCTTGTTCGCCTTTAACTCTGCCACCACATCAACTGGGGCAGCATCAGATTCTTTAATAGTCTCTTTGTAGTAGCGACCAAGTCCATCTAATGTGGTTCCGCGTTTTACCGTCACACCAGTTTTAGCAACTGTGGCAAATTTAATTGTGTTGTTCTCACTTGCCCAAATCGCATCAGCAAGATCTAACCCGACCTTCTTTGCATCAACATCTAGCGCTAATACGAAATTAATATTTTTGATGTGATAACCACCAAGGACTGGGTGCATCAAACCAGGAATCTCGGTTTCGTTAGTAGCATCCTTGTAATAGGTAATTCCTTGGATTAAAGAGTTGGCGCAGTTTCCTACTCCAACAATTGCTACCCGGATTTCACCTTTATTTTCTACGCTCACGAGCTCTTCCTTTCGGTTTTTATCATCTTCTCCAGCCAAGCGATTTCGCGCTCTGCTGATTCCAAGGAGTGACGGCGCCACTCAACTAAGTAGGTATCGATACCCTCTGGAATTTTTGATAGGTCTTTGCGGATTACCTCCGCCTTTTCAACTAAACGTCGGTGGCGTCCCTCTAAAATTCTGACGCGATTATTTCTAGGTGTCGGACCAAAAAATGCGAAACGAACCTCAAAACCTTCATCCTCAAATGAATCAGGTGAGGCATTTTGCATTAATGTGGAAAATCGCTCTCGCCCTTTTGCAGTTAACTCATAAACAATTCTTGATCTTCTAGATAAGCCGCCAGCATCGGTGAAAGATTGCTCGATTAATTTTGCCTCCAACATTTTTCGAAGTTGGGGATATAAAACAGAAAAGCTCAATGCGCGAAATGGGCCATAGATCGCACTCATTCGTTTGCGCAACTCATACCCATGAAGGGCACCTTGTGAGAGCAGGCCAAGGAGGGCGAACTCAAGGGACTCAGAACGAGACCGCATCGCCAGCTCCTATCTACTAGATATATCGAATCGATACTATCGAGTATTAAAACCTATTAG
>JBEAVA010000018.1:0-8157 GCA_041161165.1 Actinomycetota bacterium | reverse complement strand
GCTGGAGTAATTTCGGCAGGACATGCCAGAGCGCTTTTATCTTTAACTGATGAAAAAGAGATTGAAAACTTAGCCAACCGAATTGTGGCTGAAGGCTTAACTGTTAGAGCAGTTGAAGAGATTGTGGCAACTGGGGCGGCAAAGGTGAAAGGCGGATCTGTCCGCAGCGGAAAAATAATTGCGCCTAAATTAAAAGAGATCTCAGATCAACTTTCAGATCACTTAGATACAAGGGTTAATGTTGAGCTAGGTAAGCAAAAGGGCAAGATTGTGATTGAGTTTGCAACTATTGAAGATTTAGAGCGAATCAGTAAGGTAATTACTGATTAATTGATTTGCCGGCTCTCCATCTCGGTTTTAATAACACCTGCAAGTGCTTTAATTCCATCAGTTATTCGCTCAGGTGTTGGATGACAAAATGAGATTCGAAGTGACCAAGAACCAAAGCCATCTGCGTAAAATGCAGTGCCCGGTACATATGCCACCTTGGCTGCAATTGCCTTTGGCACAAGCGCATTAGTATCAATTTCTGGCGGCAAGGTAACCCAGATATAAAAGCCACCACCTGGTTTTGTCCAAGTAGCACCCTTTGGAAAATACTTATCTAAGGCAGCAAGTGCTGCATCTCGTCTTTCCTTATATAACTTAGCAAAGGAGGCAATCTGATCTCGCCAAGGTTGATTTGCTAGGTAGCTAGAGATTACAAGTTGGGTGAAATTAGATGGACAAAGTATTGAAGACTCAGAGGCAATTACCATCTTCTCCTTTAAGGATTGTGGGACTAACGCCCAACCGATTCGAAGACCTGGTGCGATAGTTTTTGAAAATGTTCCAAGATATATAACATTTTCTGAATCACTAGCTCGCATCGCATTAGGCGATGGTTTATCAAAACCTAATAAACCATATGGGTTATCTTCAACAATAAAAATTTCCTCCGCCCTGCAAATATCTAAAATCTCACTACGTCGATCTGCCGGCAGTAATACACCAGCTGGATTTTGGTAATTTGGAATTAGGTATAAAAACTTTATTTTCTTCCCATTTGCTTTTGTAGTTTTAATCGCATCAATTAAGGCGGAGGGAATTAAGCCATCTTTATCCATCGCTACATGCACAACTTGAGCTTCATACTGTTTAAAGGTGCCAAGGGCTCCAACATAGGAAGGAGCTTCAACTAAGACCACATCATTTGGATCAATAAAAATACGAGAGATCAAATCTAAAGCTTGTTGGGAGCCGGTAGTAACAATCACATCATCTGGATGGGCTTTAATTCCTTCAAGTGCCATCACATCACAAATCTGCTCACGCAGCTTTGGATGTCCCTGACCACTTCCATACTGCAAAGCCTCTGCACCATTTTCTAAAATCAATTTTTGGGTCACAGATGCCATCATCTCCATTGGCAGGGCTGAAAGATTTGGCATACCACCAGCTAAGGAAACAATCTCTGGTCTGCTTGCAACTGCAAAGAGAGATCTAATCTCACTTGCTTTCATGCCAACTGCGCGATGGGCAAAACGTTCTGGCAAATTCTCTGGTTCACCAGTGTGAATGCGAACAGGTGAATCTGATTTAACTACCCTTAAGTTTCTACCTGAATCCATTAACCAAGTTTGCCATATCGCAAGGGGAGATAAAACTAGTTTCTAAGCCCTGCTCTTCTTAAATCAGATATTTTCAAGGTGCCAGTCTTGGCATCATCCTCTGCTGATAAATAAAGCCGTTGAATTGCCACAATCATGGCTTCAGCCAATTGATCTCGAAATGCAGCAGAAGCTAATCGTTTTGCATCTTTTGGATTTGAAAGGTACCCCAAATCAATTCTTATAGTTGGCGCAACAGTTAATCTAAGCAAATCCCAACTTTTGGCATGGGTTTGGCAATTTAATAAATCAGTCCGGGCACAAATTTCACGTTGAATTAAATTGGCAAATCGCTCACCAACAACTGACCTGACACCTTTATCATCACGGCCATAAAAGTAGGTTGCTACTCCATTTGCATTCTCATTCTTATAACTATCAACCTTTAAAGCGATAACTAAATCTGCATTTACTGAGTTTGCAACCTTAATTCGATCAATTTCCAGGGGTGAGTTATTAGCACTCCTTGTTAAAACCACATTCACACCCAAAGCAATTAAGCGGCCTTCCAAGCGTTGGGCTAAATCAAAAACTATCTCTGACTCAACAACACCGTTGGCACTTTCACCCGTAAATTCACCACCCCAACTTGGGTCAATCACAATTACTTTATTTGCTAACGCAGGAGATCTAACTGAGTGTTTAACGCTTTCGCGCAGTTCATTTGGCGCACCTCCTGAGACAGTTTTAACCAGGCGCATCAACGAGATTAAAGTTGCCGGCCCACATTTTCCATCAGAGGCAATACCAACTGATTTTTGAAACTCTTTAACCGCTCTCTCTGTGTTCGCGCCAAATATGCCATCAACTTTGCCGCAATTAAATCCCATTTGAATTAATCGATCTTGTAAATTACTTACATCATCACCGCGCATAACAGAGCTAGAGTTGAAGGACAAAACACGATCGCCAAGTTTAAATCTAGCCTCCTCTAAAGATCTGGCAGTAATTTCATTTATAACACCAGTAGCAGTTAACCCGCGCTCCTGCTGAAAAGCTTTAATACCTTGGGTCAATTTCTCATCAAAGATATCTGATGGAGCGGTGATAAACCCTAGGCGAAGTAAGGTATTTGAAATTAACTCAATTGCAGTTGAGCGATCCCCTAACTTTGGAAGATCGCTCATAAATTCTTAAATACTTTATTCGTTAATTACTTGATATAACTTTCAAGATCTTTAAGCAATGCTGGCTTTGGTTTAGCGCCCACAATCGTTTTAACCACCTGGCCACCAACAAATACATTCATAGTTGGGATTGAAGAGATGCCATATTTCATTGCAATTGAGCCCTCTTCATCTGTATTTAACTTAACAATTTTTAGCTTATCGCCATACTCATTTGAAATCTCTTCCAAAATAGGCCCAACGGCGCGGCAAGGACCACACCACTCTGCCCAAAAATCTACCAATACTGGTGTTGCACTCTTTAATACAACTGATTCAAAATCAGCGGTAGTTACCTTTGATGTTGCCATTGTTCTCTCCTTTTAGTTATCTGCTTATCTTACTTTTAAAACTTAATGCCCGGCTAAAAACCGCTCAGCATCTAAGGCTGCCTGACAGCCTGAGCCAGCTGCGGTAATTGCTTGGCGGTAGGTGAAATCTACTAAATCACCACAGGCAAAAACTCCCGGGATCTTTGTTTTAGTACTTCTGCCTTCAACTTGAACATAACCATCAGAATTTAACTCAACTTGCCCAACTACCAACTCACTTCTAGGAAGATGACCTATTGCAACAAATAAACCAGTGAAGTCTTTAACGCTTTCTTCTCCAGTAACAGTATTTTTCAATTTCAGACCAACTACTTTTTCCTCACCTAAGACATCAACTACTTCATGGTTAAATAAAAATTCAATCTTTGGGTTTGCACTAGCTCGATCAACCATAATTTTTGAAGCTCTAAATGAATCACGACGATGAATCAACACCACTTTGCTGGCAAATTTAGTTAAGAAGTTTGCCTCCTCCATAGCAGAATCTCCACCACCAACAACTGCGATTACCTGATCCCTAAAGAAAAATCCATCACATGTTGCACACCAAGAAACTCCTCGACCAGATAATCTCTTTTCATTTGGCAAACCAATCTCTTTATATGCCGATCCCATTGCCAAAATTACAGATTTAGCTTTTACAGTGTTTCCAGAACCATCAGTCAACTCTTTTATCTCACCGGTTAATTTCATTGAGACAATGTCATCAGTAATAATTTTGGCATCAAAGCGTTCAACCTGTTTGCGCATCGATTCCATTAACTCTGGCCCCATAACACCGGTTGCAAACCCTGGAAAATTTTCAACCTCAGTGGTGTTCATTAACGCACCACCTGCGGTAACTGAACCTTCATAAATAATTGGCTTTAACTGCGCCCTGGCTGCATAAATAGCTGCGGTGTAACCAGCTGGACCAGATCCGACAATGACTACTTCATTAATATCGCTCACAGAACCAGCCTATTCCCTTCTACCCTTAATTACTTTTATTAAGGTTGTGACCTCGGTTATTTTCAATGCTTTAAGCACCAACAGATAGATAATTGCTGATGTTGATAAAACAAGTAAAAGGTAAATTAAATTCCCGCCCAAATCCAACTCTCTGGCTAGCCAAATTGGCATGGCCGAAAGCACAAATATAAAAATCAACTTAAGATAAAAAGCAGCCAAGCTCAAAACTGGTATCTGCACGCCATGTTTTTTAATCAGCATAAATGAGATACCTGCGCCAATGAAGTAGTGCACAGTAAAGATTGCAGCAAGTCCAACCGTTACCCATTTTGGCTCTAAGTAAAAAGCGGCAACTAAGGATAAAACTACTGAAATTATATTCATGATCAAATTACCAACAACTTGTGATTTTAGATTTTCAAATGCATTTAAACCACGAAGCAAAACTAGATTTATACTTACTGGGATCAATCCAAGGGCGAAAGCGGATAATGTAAGCCCCAAATAATTGGCATCATCGGTTGGAATTCCAAAGTATAAAACCTTTGCAATTACATCACCAAAAAATAAAAACAAAACTGCGGCCGGAATTATAAATATTCCCATTAAACGCATTGTTAAAGACATTGAATCTGAAATCGCTTGATATTTTTTATCAATTACCAAATTAGATAATTTAGGCAATAGTGCTGTAACAATAGACACAGTTATTATTGAATGCGGAAGTATTAATATCAAATATGCATTTGCATACGGTGTGTAACCCACACCAGTAGAAATACCCTCTGCTGCAGATTTAACTGCAGCTGAGGTAGCAATATTTATTGTAACCAAATATGACAACTGGGAAATCATTGCGTAGGCAAAGCTCCAACCAGCTAACTTAAATGATTTGATAATTTGTGAGTTTGCCCAATCAAACCTAAGGGATAGTTTGACGCCAGATTTGATAACAACTGGAAATAAAATAAGTGCTTGAGCTAAGTAGCCTGCGGTGGTGCCTAATCCCAACCAAAGCAGATCTTGGCTAGAAATGTTAGTTACCGATAAATCACCTCGGCTAACCAATAGGAAGTAAAAAAGGGCAATAGCAAGTAAGTTGTTGATTACAGGAGCCCACATCATTGGGCCAAATCGATCTTTAGCATTAGCAATTTGCCCTAATAATGCAAATAAACCTAGGAAAAATATCTGTGGCAAGCAATAGCGCATCAAAGTTACTGTTACATCAAACTCCTTTGATCCGGCATACTCTGGTGCATAAATATTTACCAGCTGTGGAGAAAGTAAAATACCAATTACAGTTAATGCAAATAAAAATGTAACCGTGACGGAAAATAACCTAGATATAAAGGCTGAGCCTTGATCGCTATCCCTTAAGGATCTAACAATTTGCGGAACAAAGACTGCAGTAAGTGCGCCACCAATTAGTAAGTTATATAAAATATTTGGCATTGTGTTTGCCACGTTGTAGGTATCACCAAGAATTGCAGTTCCAAGCAGTGCTGCCAACATCAAATTACGTATTAATCCAGTCACGCGAGATGCAATGGTGCCAAGTGCCATAATTGAGGAGGCTTTAAACAATTGATTATCTGACATTACTTTCGCCTCCTAACCCTTCGAAGACTTTGAATTAAAGCTGCGACAAATAAAAGTACCGCAGCTGCTGAGGTAATCCAGGTGGCAACTGGGCTAATTACTGAAAGTTTTAAATTGATACTTACTGGATAACCAACTGGTTTGTTATCCAAGTTAGTTAATTGAGCCAGTAGGGAAGATTGACCTGTCGCTAATACTTCAACCGGTAGCAAGACCTGTTGTTTTGAATTTGCCTCAATTTTAATCTGCTCAACCGGCGTTACCACCACCTTGCTATTTATCGCCCGAATACTCAACTTCAAATTGATTGGCGACTGAAAATCATTTACTAACGTGATTGGCAACTCTTCTTTTGATGAAGTAATCGTAAATTTAGTTTTAGTAATCTTTAGTTTATTGCGCAGTTGGGTAATGGATTTATCAAAATCTCTAATTAGATCTTGTAATTGATTCTTTTCAATATCTGGATTTAATAGTTGGCTAATACGTAATTGGTAACTCAACAATTCTTTTTGATCAACAAGAGTGCTAAATAACTCAATTTGGCGCTGGGCGTACTTAAAAAAGTTGGCATTTGCCTTACTTAATCCTTGTTTTTCACCATTTTGGAAAGCACTTTGGTTAGTAGCTTTACCAAACACGCCCTCTACGGAGATCTTGCCGCTGGCATTTATATATGTAATTTGGTTATCAAGAAGTTGATCAACCCAATACCGAGATGGGTTGCCATAAGTTAGAACTGATATTTTTTCAGAGCGAGAGATTCTCAAAAACTGTGACAACCATGCTTTAGCAAGATCCTGCCCACTAACTTGGGCATCTTTAATCTCCCAGCCATCTGCAATTACATAGCCATTACTCATCGCCACAATTTCTGAGATTGTGGCTGGATCAACTAACCAACTTCTAGTACCCCTACTAGGCGAGAAAACAAGTAAGCCCAACTCCCCAGCAGGAGCAAGCTTTGCAGCTAACTCATCATCAAAGAAGACACCATCAGATAGGCGATGGGTTGGCTCAGTAATTACTATCTCTTGTACTGCTTGTGCTGGAGTAGTTAAGAAAGTATTTGAAAGAAGTAAGAGTGTAAGAAGAGTTAAAACTTTTCTCACGGCGTTAATTTCCCAGACTTTGCAATTAATTTGCGCTCATCGGGGTAGGCAAGCTTGCTTACAATCTCATCAATTGGAAACCAGGCAACATCATCAACCTCTGTTACCTGTGGCGCTAATTTGCCGCCAACTTCAGTAAATAAGAAATGGTGAACGGTCTTATGAATTCTTTTGCCACTTGCCATAAACCAAAAATCAATTACACCTAAAGATCTAGTGATCTCACTTTTGATTCCAGTTTCCTCCGCCACCTCACGGATTGCCGCTTCCTCTGGTGATTCACCAGATTCAATATGTCCTTTTGGTAGCGACCAAAGCAATCTTTCATGCGAGGCATCCTTTGGATCTAATCTGCCAATTAATAAGCCCTTTGTGCCAGTTTTATCAACAACTAATCCACCCGCACTTACCTCATCAACTCGCTTGGCATATTTAGCTCTGGGTGTATTTTTTCCACCCTGATTACCTTTATTGTTTTTGCGGTTTGCTGAATTATGTTTTTTAGCGGGCTTACCAGAACCACTATTTTGCGCACCCTTACGAGCACTGCTTAAATCCTGATTGCCACCCGCATTATCTGCTGGGGTCATATCGCAAGGATACTGCCTCAATCCTTGAGCCCCTTGGGTATTACCACTCAATGGCAAGCCTGCCTGCTCTAACCTAGTGCCACCGTGAAAACACCAATTGATGCAGCAGCCCAACTTGCGATTACAACTCTTACTAAACAGGCACCAGATGCCTCAGAGCTAGCAAAATTATTTAAAGTTGCTGGATTTAAATTAGCTCTCGTTGGTGGTCCGGTAAGGGATGCGATTTTAGGCAGATTAGGAAATGATTTAGATTTCACAACTGATGCGCATCCAAAAGATAGTGAAAAGATTTTAAAAAAGTGGGCAGATTCTGTATGGGATATTGGCGCAGCCTTTGGCACAGTTGCTGGAAAAAAAGATGAAATAACAGTTGAGATCACAACTTATCGAAGTGAAAGTTATGACCCCACCTCTCGCAAACCAGATGTTGAGTTTGGTAAAAGCATTGAGGCTGATTTAGCCAGAAGAGATTTCACAATAAACGCTATGGCACTTGAGTTAACAACTGGTGAGCCAACCTTTATTGATTTATTTAACGGCGTTGCTGATTTGCAAAAAAAGATTATTAAAACACCGGGCAAGCCGGAGGACTCATTTAGCGATGACCCGCTTCGAATGATGCGGGCAGCAAGATTTATGAGTCAATTAAATTTTGAGGTAGATCAATCAGTTTTAGTAGCTATTAAAAATATGGCAGCCAGGCTTGAAATTATTTCAGCTGAGCGAATTCGAGATGAGTTTATAAAAATAAT